>NZ_JBHTRF010000037.1:0-72135 GCF_042796115.1 Kitasatospora sp. NPDC056446
GCCCCCGGTGATCCCGGGGAGGGCGGCCCGTCGCCGTGCGCGCCGACCGCTCGCGGCGCCGACCGCTCACGGCTCCTGGGGGAGCAGCACCCAGAGCGCGAGGTACAGCAGGAACTGCGGGCCGGGCAGCAGACAGGAGAGCAGGAAGATCAGCCGGACCGTCCACGGGGTCAGGCCGAAGCGGTCGGCGATCCCGGCGCAGACGCCGGCGATGACGCGGTTGTGGCGAGGGCGGGCAAGACGCGCGCTCATGGTGTACTCCCCTGATCTGGTCCGCACGGCGGCGGCCCGGTCCGGCCGGTCCGGCGGGCATATCTCCATACTCCGCCGCCGCCGGCCCGATGACCTCCGCCCGGCAGGTGATTCACCACCCCGCCGAGTCACCGGCGAGGTGTAGCCGGACGTCGGGGTCGCCCTCAGGGTGACCCTGAGGACTTTGGTCATTGCCGTCCGGTACGGAGGCCGGTACCACCCGGCGCGGAGGCGCGGAAAGCGCTCGGTATGATGCCGACGTCGCTGTTGGTCGGGGGGCGGAACACCGGCATTCATTCGCCATGAATTGGTCTCTCACGCAAGCGATTTCACGTTCTGTTGGGTTCTGTCCGAATTCTCTCGTGAGGTTGAATTGCGCATCAGGCATCGCAGGTTCCTGGCCGCCGCCGCGGCTGTCACGCTCGCCTCCGGCCTGGCCGTCACGGCGGCCCCGGCGGCCTTCGCCGCTCCGGGTTCCGTCACGGTCGCCCAGGGTGCCCAGTCGGCGCCGGCCACCGTCACCTTCGGCGGCCTGCCCGGTACCGTCAAGGCGGGCAGCGCGCCGGTGGAGTTCACGGCGACGCTCAAGAACGCCGCCGACCACCCGCTGGACGTCCTGTCCTCCACCTTCGTCATCGGGGACACCGGGACGGGCACCAAGCAGGGCCAGTTCAAGCTGGAGTACCAGCTGCCCGGCGCCACCCAGTGGCAGGACGCCAAGGCGAACACCGCGAACACCGGCGGCCTCTGGGAGGTCGCCCCGCCCGCCGCGCCGCACCTGGCGCCGGGCGCCGAGCTGGTCTACCGGCTGCGGCTCACCGTCACCGCCGAGGCCCCGGCCGGCCGGGTGACGCCGGGCTTCAACACCAACGTCTCCGACCCGGGCCTGCCGCCGGAGCAGCGCGTCTCCCAGGCGATGAGCGGATACCCGGACCTGGTCATCACCCCGGCGGTCGCTCCGACCACCCCGGCGCCCACCCCCGCCGCCACGGCCGGGGTCAGGATCGACGGGGCGCCCGCCGTCTTCACGGCGGGCGGCGAGCCGAAGCCGTTCAAGCTGGTCTTCACCAACAGCAGCGGCAAGGACCTGCGGGTCATACCGGCGGTCGTGTTCCAGGTGGAGACCGAACTCCCCTTCGAGACGGTCACGTTCGAGTTCCAGGGGCCGGGCGGGAAGTGGCTGCCGGGCGGTCCGGGCGGAAACTCCGAGCACCCGGGCTGGCTCTACATGGACCTGCGGTCCGGCGACAAGAACTCCGACGTGATCACCCTGGCGAAGGGCGAGAGCCGCACCATCGACGTCCGGCTGTCCTTCACCAAGGACGCCCAGGCCCGTACCGGGTCCCTGGTGGCGTTGGCCGGCACCCTGCCCGGCAGCGGTGAGAGCGCGGCCGAGGCGTCCAGCCCGAAGGCCGGCTTCACGGTCGAGGCCGCGGGCGGATCCACCGCCACGCCGTCCCCCACGCCCTCGGCCACCACGGTGCCGACCGTGCCGCAGCCGTCCACGGCCCCGGTCGTCCCGGTCGCCGAGACCACGGCCGCCGCGCCGAGCCCGGCGGCGGTCGGCTCCCAGGTGGTCGCCGCCGCGGCCCCGGCCGTCCCGGACACCCGGCTGGCCTCCACCGGCGGCGGCTCCGGCGCGGAGCCGATGGCGATCACCGGGGCGGTCGCGATCGCCCTCGGCATCGGCACGGTGGTCGTGGCGCGGCGCCGCAACGCCGCCCAGGGCCGCGCCGGACGCTGACCCGGGGACCCCGGACAACGCCGGAAGGCCCGGCCGCCCCGCTGCTTTGAGTGGGGACGGCCGGGCCTTCCGGCGTTCGTACGGCGGTACGGCGCGATCAGCCCGCCGGGTGCTGCGGCGGCTGCGGCTGACCGGGCTGGGCCGCCGGCGCGGGCTGCGCGTACGGGTTGTCCGCCACCGGCTGCGGCGGGACACCCGGCTGGTACGGCGCGGCGGCCTGCGGCGCGACGGGCGCGCCCGCCTGCGGGGCGTTGGGGTCGAACGCGGCGGCCTGCGGGGCCGGCTGCTGCTTGGCGTTGCCGCGCTCGACGAGCGCCTTCACCGAGGAGGCGATCATCGCGACCGGCAGGATGAACGCCTGGAAGAAGATCCGGTAGCTGCCGCCCTCGAAGACGAACGCCAGGTAGTAGCCGTACCCCAGGAAGGCGAGGCCGGCCACGATGTTGAGGATCCGCATGCCGACCTTCAGGCCGCCGGCGACGGCCCCGAGGACCACCATGATGAGGCCGCTGAGCGCCAGCAGGACGACGTACCAGGAGAACAGCGGTTCGGCGCTGAAGTCGAGATTGTTCAAGGGGGGTTCCTGTGGGAGGAAGAAGAAAACGGCTGAACCGTTCGGGGACGAGAGCGCACAGTACTGGAGGCGGCTGACATCCGTCGTCGCCTTTTCATCACGGTGTCGTTGCGCCTCGCCGGAACGGCAATTGACGAGGTGGGAAATGACCGGACATGAGGTGTTGAGGGTCTTCTGCGGGCCCGACGGGCGGTACGGGAACGAACTCGGCGTCGTGCGCGACGGCGCCGCCGTGCCGGAGCGTGCGGACCGGCAGCGGATCGCGCGCGGGCTCGGCTTCAGCGAGACCGTGTTCGTCGACGACCCGGAGCGCGGGGAGATCGACATCTACGCCCCGTCGCTGCGCCTGCCCTTCGCCGGGCACCCGTGCGTGGGCGTCGCCTGGCTGCTCGGGGTGGACCGGCTGGTCACGGCCGCCGGGGTGGTGGGCGTACGGCGCGAGGGCGGGCTGACCCGGATCGAGGCCCGCCCGGAGTGGGCCCCGCCGCGGACGCTGCGGCAGTACGGTTCGGCGGCCGAGGTGGAGGCGCTGGAGGTGCCGCCGCCGGGGGAGTGGGTCTACGCCTGGGCCTGGCAGGACGAGGCGGCGGGCACCGTCCGGGCCCGGGCCTTCCCGGGGCGGGGTGACGGGATCGACGAGGACGAGGCGACCGGCGCGGCCGCCCTGCTGCTGGCCGCCCGGCTGGGCCGGAGCTGACCGTCACCCAGGGCCGGGGCTCGCAGCTGCTGGCCGGGCCCCGTCCGGGCGGGCTGGTGGAGGTCGGCGGCCGGGTGGTGCGGGGGCCGGCTCAGCGGACGGGCGGCGTCGGCTCCGCGTAGGCGCGCGGCCGGGGGGCGGCGACGGCCGCGACCTGGGTGACGGCGGTCACCGGCGGTGCGGCCAGGACGGCCACCCGGGGCGCCCGCGGCCGCCGGTCCCGCAGCAGGTGCCGCAGGCCGGGGACGAGGGCGAGGTGGGTGGCGGCCACGCCGATCACGGCGAACAGGATGTGGTCGACGTTGAGGACGTGCCCGGGGGTCCAGGAGGAGAGGAACTCCAGCCCGGTCGCCAGCAGCGCGGAGGCGCCGGTGGTGCGCAGGAAGGACGGCAGCCAGGGGGCCCGGAGGCGTCCGCCGGCCAGTGGCAGGAGGACGCCGAGCGGGGCCAGCAGCAGCAGCTCGCCGACGACCTGCCAGGCGGTGGAGGAGCGGAGCGAGGCCAGCGGGGTCAGGTTGGCGTCGTACACCCAGGCCACCGGCAGCGGTCTCAGTACCAGCCAGAGGACGAGTGTGAGGTGGCAGGCCAGGCCTGCCAGGCCGCTCTGTCGGAGGGGACGGTGGACGGCCGGCGCCGGCCCGTTCTCGGTCCGCGCGCCGGGACGCTCGTCGCGTGTCCTGGTGCCATCTCGCTGCACGGGGGGAAGGACGTGAGCCGGTGGCGCGACGGTTCCACGCCGGGCGTGAACATTCCAGGACGCGCCCCCGGCCCTCCCCGCTGCCCGGCTGGACCCGAATGAGAGGCCTAACGGCACGGGGCGGCCGTCGGCACCGCGCTGAACACGTTGTCCGGCGGCGGGCTGCCCGGCGCCACCGGGGTGGGCGACGGGCTCGGGCTCGCGGTGCCCTTGGCGGCGCCGCGGGCCGTGGTCACGGACGGCGCGGGGCCGGGCGGGGTGACCAGCGCGGTCGGTATGTGCTGGGTGGTCGGGCAGGCCGTCCGGCTGGCCGGGGCGCCGGCGTCGACCGGCACGGCGGTCGGCCGGATGCCGCAGCCGGATCCCAGCGCGAGCAGGAGCAGCACGCCGGCGGTGCGGCGAAGCGAGGTGCGGCGCGGGGTGGTGCGGCGCGGGGCGGTGGGGGTGGGGGCGGTCACGTGGCGTCCTTGTCCTGTGCGGCGTCGCCGGCGGGGCCGCCCAGGGCCTCGCCCGCGGACGGCGGAGGCGGTGGGGCCACCGGCAGTGTCAGGGTGAACACCGCGCCGACCTCCCCGTTCGCCGCCGTGATCGTCCCCCCGTGTATCTGTGCGTTGGCCATCGCGATCGACAGGCCCAGGCCGCTGCCCTCGGAGCGGGCCCGTCCCCGGTCCGCCTTGTAGAAGCGGTCGAAGACGTGCGGCAGCACGTCCTCCGGGATGCCCGGGCCGCTGTCGGAGACCTCGACCACGACCGAGCCCTCGGTCTGCCGGACCCGGACCCGTACCGGCGAGCCGCCGTGCTTGAGCGCGTTGCCGATCAGGTTGGCGAAGACCACGTCGAGCCGGCGCGGGTCGACCACGGCCAGGATGCCGCGCGGGGCGTCCAGCTCGACCGCGTCGTACCAGGCCCGCCCGTCGATGCAGGACATGATCAGGTCGGCGATGTCCACCTCGTCGGCGACCAGCCTGGCCGTGCCGGCGTCGAAGCGGGTCACCTCCATCAGGTTCTCCACCAGGTCCGACAGCCGCCGGGTCTCGCTGACCACGAGCCGTACGGCCGGCTCGATCATCGGGTCCAGCGACTCGGCCTCGTCCTCCAGGATGTCGGTGACGGCGGTCATCGCGGTCAGCGGGGTGCGCAGTTCGTGCGACATGTCGGCGACGAACCGCCGGCTCTGCGCCTCGCGCGCGCTCAGCTCCTCGACCTGCTCGTGCAGCGACTCCGCGGCCCGGTTGAACGTCCTCGCCAGGTCGGCGAGTTCGTCCGAGCCCTCGACTTCGAGCCGGGTGTCCAGGTGCCCCTGGCCGAGCCGTCGGGCCGCCTCGCCGAGCCGCTTGACCGGCCGCAGCACGGTGGCCGAGGCGGCCTGGGCGAGCAGCGCCGAGCCGATCAGCGCCAGCAGGGTGGCGATGGCCAGCGACCAGCCCAGGGTGTTGAGGTCGGCCCGCTCGTTCTCCAGCGACTTGAACATGTACGCCGTCGGGCCGTTCGGCACCACCTTGGTGCCGCCGATCAGGAACGGCCGGCCCTCCAGGTTCTGCCGCTGCCAGTACAGGTGGTACGGGTACGGGTTGTTCTCGGTGACCTCGCGCGGCTTGGCGACGGTGGACTGCAGCGCGGCGGGGACGTCGGCCAGTGTGTAGCGCGCGGGGTCGGAGGAGGCCGCGGGGCACTCCGGGTGCGCCGGGTCGACCACGACCACGTCGTAACTCAGGCCGGAGCTGGCCACGTTGGACGCCAGCGTGGCGAGCTCCGGGCAGCTGGCGTTCAGCGGCAGCTCGGAGACGTTGCGGCTGAGCGAGACCCGGAAGTCGTTCAGCGCGGTGTCCTGGGCGCGCTTGAGCACCGCGTCGCGGTTCAGCCAGTACGCGATGCCGGAGGCGGAGACCGCGGCGAGCAGCGCGACCGCGGCGAACACCGCGATCAGCCGCACCCGCAGGGAGCGCAGGGAACGCCACCGGATCGCCGGGAAGCGCCGGGCAGTCGTCTGATGGTCAGTCACAGGAGCCTGTCGTGGTGCGGGAGTTCAGGATTCGGAAGGGCCCGGGGCCGGGCCGGCGGGTCAGGCCGGCGGGTCCAGCCGGTAGCCCACCCCGCGCACGGTGCGGATCAGTGTCGGCGCGGACGGCACGTCCTCGACCTTGGCCCGCAGCCGCTGCACGCAGGCGTCCACCAGCCGCGAGTCGCCGAGGTAGTCGTGCTCCCAGACCAGCCGCAGCAGCTGCTGGCGGGAGAGCGCCTGCCCGGGGCGGCGGCTGAGTTCCAGCAGCAGCCGCAGCTCGGTCGGGGTGAGCTGGAGGTCGAGTCCGTCCTTGGTGACGGTCATCGCGGCCCGGTCGATCACCACGGTGCCGTAGGCGGAGGAGTCCGAACTCTCCCGTTCGCCCCGGCGCAGCACCGCCCGGATCCGGGCGTCGAGGACCCGCGGCTGCACCGGTTTCACGACGTAGTCGTCCGCGCCGGACTCCAGGCCGACCACCACGTCGATGTCGTCCGAGCGGGCGGTCAGCAGGATGATCGGCAGCTGGTCGGTGCGGCGGATCCGGCGGCACACCTCGAAGCCGTCGATGCCGGGCAGCATCACGTCCAGGACGATCAGGTCGGGCCGCTGCTCCTTGAAGAGCCTCAGACCGTCCTCGCCGGAGGCGGCGGTGGCCACGCGGTGGCCCTGGCGGGTGAGAGCGAGTTCGAGGCCGGTCCGGATGGCGTCGTCGTCCTCGATCAGTAGGAGGAAAGGCACGGCCCCATTTTGGCCCACCCGCAGCCCCGAATCACCCCCCGGATCGCTCACCTGCCGTACGGGAACCGGAAGGACCGCCACCGGCGTCCGGTACGGAGGGAGGCGGACCGGGACGAAAGCCCCCCGCCTGTGACACCCCTGTGACAGTCGGGGGACAGCGCCATCACAACCGGCGGGCAGGATTTTCCATGTCGCCGCAGGACAGCGGGCCGCAGAGGCCGGCTGGAGGGCGGCTACCGGAACCGCTCGTACCGACCCAGGGGGCGCACGATGAACGCCACGCTTCAGACCCGGACCAACCCGGCTGTCCGGACCGCGCGTTCGTCAGCGACCACCCACCGGACCAGGTACGAGGTCAGGACCGACGAGAGCTCCGGTGCCGTGACCGTGCGGGGGTGCGCGCACAGCACCGGTGGAAACCCTGTGGCCCGCCGGGTGAGCGGCGGCGCCAGGAGCGGGGAGCTGTACGGGATCGGCCGGCTGGGGAGTTCGGCCGACTCCGGCACCACCCTCACGCTGCGGGGGATCCTCCCCGTCCGCGTCGAGGGCAAGGACACCCCGGCGGGGAGCCGGGGCACCGGGGGGAACAGCGGTCTGCGGACGTTCGGCTCGGGGGAGCCGTCCGGTCGCGAGGCCGCCGGTGCGACGCTGCTGCGGCTGAACCCCGCCGCGGCCCGCACCACCGAGGCCGGGCAGGGAGGCGCGCAGGGGGAGCACTCGGCCGTCGCGGAGGACCACATCACGGAGTTCACCGCGTACGTTCGCGAGCGCCGCGCCTCCCTGTACGCCACGGCCTACCACCTGACCGGTGACCGCTACGAGGCCGAGGACCTGCTGCAGAGCGCGCTCTTCAGCACCTACCGGGCTTGGGGCCGGATCACCGACAAGGCCGCGGTCGGGGGCTACCTCCGCCGCACCATGACCAACCTGCACATCTCCGCCTGGCGGCGCCGCAAGGTCAACGAGTACCCGACCGAGGAGCTGCCGGAGACGGCCGGCGACACCGACGCGATGGGCGGCACCGAGCTGCGCGCCGTGCTCTGGCAGGCGCTGGCGAAGCTGCCGGAGAACCAGCGGACCATGCTGGTGCTGCGGTACTACGAGGGCAAGACCGACCCGGAGATCGCCGGCGTGCTGGGGATCAGCGTCGGCACGGTCAAGAGCAGCATCTGGCGCGCCCTGCGCCGGCTGCGCGAGGACGAGCACCTGAACAAGTCGGGCGACACCGCCCGGGCGTTCGGCGAGCTGGTCGCGTAGCGCGGCGGGCGGGCGAAGGACTCCCGTCGGGGGACGGGAAGCGGACGGCCACGGTCCGGGGGCAGCGGCTCGGGGGAGCGTGCCCGTGGGGGAGCCGAGGATCGTTCGGGAAGGCGACGGGCCCGGTGCGGGGGAGACGCACCGGGCCCGTCGTTCTGCTGTCCGCTCGTTCTGCCGTCCGTTCGTTCTGCCGCGCACTCGTGCCGCCGTCCGGGCCCGGGCCCTCGCGGCCGGGCGACCGGCCTCAGACCGCGGAGAGCTCCGTCGGTCGGGCCGTCGCGCGGATCCGCCGCTCGGCCTCCGGCCCGGCGCACGCGTACGAGCCGAGCGCCACCTGCCGTCCGACGATGGACCGCTCGGCCCGCATCAGCCGCAGCCCCCGGCGCAGCAGCACCGGCAGCGACTTGCGGCCCTCCCGGACGTCCCGGCGCAGCCGGCGCCAGGCCGTGGTGAGCGCGCCGTTGCGCAGGCACAGGGCGTCGCCCAGCACTCCCTCGGCGGCGCACTCGGCGGTGATCTCGGCGGCGAAGATGCCCTCCGCGATGAACGCGACGGCGCCGCCCAGGTCCAGCGGGCGGGTGTCGACCCTGCCGTTGTCCGGGATCGAGTACACCGGGACGTCCGTGCGGCCGTGCTCGTGCAGGGCGCGGATGGCGGCGACGGCCTGGTCGCGGTGCCAGGAGAGCGGGGAGTCCCAGTCGACGGCGCCGTCCGGCAGCCGCGGCAGGGTGGGGTCGTCCCCGTCCTTGTAGAAGTCGTCGAGCTGGAGCACCGGCAGGCCGCTGCGCTCGGCGAGTGAGGACTTCCCCGACCCGGAGGGTCCGGAGAGCAGGATCACCCGGGCATGCCCGGTCGGTTCGGGGTTCATGGGGGAGTCACTCACGGGACACCAGTCTGACGCATCCGGGCCCGTTGCCGAAACCGGTCGGACCGGACCTTCTCGCGGACTTTCCGCCGGGGCCGCGCGGCGGCGACGGAGACGGCGAGGGGAAGCGGCGGGACGGGGAGGGGCGGAACGCGACGGACCCGCGCCAGGGGGGAGAGGCGCGGGTCCGTCCAATGACCGTCCGGGCCCTGGGGGGGGGTGAGGGCACTGGGGACGGCCAGCTTGTGGGGTTGTGCCCGGAGGCGGGGCGGTCAGATACCCATCGGGTGCCAGACCGTCTTCGTCTCCAGGAACGAGAGTAGCCGGTCCGTACCGGGAGCATTGGTCCAGTCCTGGGCGAACGGGTCCAGCTCCGGACGGACCACCCTCTTCAGGGTATCCGCGGCGGCGGCTTCCAGCGCCTGCGGCGCGCCGGGACCGTCCTCGGCGATCGCCCCGGTGAGGTCGAGCGCGTTGACGTCCTGGTGCGAGGCCAGGGTGGGGGCGATGTCGGCGGTCCGGCCCGAGAGGATGTTGACCACGCCGCCGGGGACGTCCGAGGTGGCGAGCACCTCGCCCAGGGACAGCGCGGGCAGCGGGGCGTCCGCGGCCGCGGCGACCACGACGGTGTTGCCGGTGGCGATCGCCGGGGCGATCACCGAGACCAGGCCGAGCAGCGAGTGCCCGTAGCCGGCCTGCGGGGCGACGATCCCGACCACGCCGGTCGGCTCCGGGGTCGACAGGTTGAAGTACGGGCCGGCGACGGGGTTGGCGCCGCCCGCGATCTGGGCGACCTTGTCGGTCCAGCCCGCGTACCAGACCCAGCGGTCGATCGCCGCGTCGACCAGCGCGGCGGCCTTCTTCGGGCCGATGCCCTCGGAGAGCGACACCTCGGCGGCGAACTGCTCGCGCCGGCCCTGCAGCATCTCGGCCACCCGGTACAGCACCTGGCCGCGGTTGTACGCGGTGGTGCCGGCCCAGCCCTTGACCGCCGCGCGGGCGGCCAGGACGGCGTCCCGGGCGTCCTTGCGGGTGCCCAGCGGGGCGTTGGCGAGCCACTCGCCCTTCGAGTCGGTCACCTCGTACACCCGTCCGCTCTCGGAGCGCGGGAACTTCCCGCCGACGTACAGCTTGTAGGTCTTGAGGACGTCAAGACGCGTGGCGACATCAGACATCTCGGGCCTCGACATTCAGGTAGGGCTCCAGACCGTGGCGGCCACCCTCGCGGCCGTAACCCGACTCCTTGTAGCCGCCGAACGGCGAGGTCGGGTCGAACTTGTTGAAGGTGTTGGCCCAGACCACGCCGGCCTTGAGCCGGTTCGCGGTCCAGAGGATGCGCGAGCCCTTCTCCGTCCAGATGCCGGCGGAGAGGCCGAAGGGGGTGTTGTTGGCCTTCGCGACCGCCTCCTCCGGGGTGCGGAAGGTCAGCACGGACAGCACCGGGCCGAAGATCTCCTCCTGGGCGATCCGGTGGGCCTGGCTGACGCCGGTGAACAGGGTCGGCCTGAACCAGAAGCCGGTGCCGGGCAGTTCGCACTCCGGGGACCAGCGGTCAGCGCCCTCGGCCTCGCCGGCGTCGGTCAGCTCGGTGATCCGGGCCAGCTGCGCGGCCGAGTTGATGGCGCCGATGTCGGTGTTCTTGTCCAGCGGGTCGCCGACCCGCAGGGTGCCCATCCGGCGCTTCAGGGCGTCCAGCAGCTCGTCGTGGACGGACTCCTGGACGAGCAGGCGCGAGCCCGCGCAGCAGACGTGGCCCTGGTTGAAGAAGATGCCGTTGACGATGCCCTCGACGGCCTGGTCGATCGGGGCGTCGTCGAAGACGATGTTGGCGGCCTTGCCGCCCAGCTCCAGCGACAGCTTCTTGCGGGTGCCGGCCAGCTGCCTGGCGATCGACCGGCCGACCGGGGTGGAGCCGGTGAAGGCGACCTTGTTGACGTCCGGGTGCGCGGTCAGCGCGGCGCCGGTGCGGCCGTCGCCGGTGACGATGTTGACGACGCCCTTCGGCAGACCGGCCTGGCGGCAGATCTCGGCGAAGCGCAGCGCGGTCAGCGGGGTGGTCTCGGCCGGCTTCAGGACGACGGTGTTCCCGGTCGCCAGCGCGGGCGCGATCTTCCAGGCCAGCATCATCAGCGGGAAGTTCCACGGGATGACCTGGCCGGCCACGCCGAGCGGGCGCGGGTTGGCGCCGAAGCCCGCGTAGTCCAGCTTGTCCGCCCAGCCGGCGTAGTAGAAGAACCACGCGGCGACGGTCGGGATGTCGAAGTCGCGGGTCTCGCGGATCGGCTTGCCGTTGTCGATCGACTCCAGCACGGCCAGTTCGCGGCCGCGCTCCTGGATGATCCGGGCGATCCGGAACAGGTACTTGGCGCGCTCGCTGCCGGGCAGTGCCGACCAGTCGGCGAAGGCCTTGCGGGCGGCGGCGACCGCGCGGTCGACGTCCTCGTCGGTGCCCTGGGCGACCTCGGCGAGCACCTGCTCGGTGGCCGGGTTGACCGTCTTCAGGGACTCGCTGCCGGAGGAGTCGACGAACTCGCCGCCGATGAAGTGGCCGTAGGAGCCGGCGATGTCGCCCGCGGCGGCGGGGGACTCGGGGGCCGGGGCGTACGTGAAGAGGCCTCCGGCGGGCTTGGCCGCGGGCTCCTCGATGTTCTTCTTCTTGGCCATGGTGATCAGTCCACCGTCACGTAGTCGGGGCCGGAGTAGCGGCCGGTGGCCAGCTTCTGGCGCTGCATCAGCAGGTCGTTGAGCAGGCTGGAGGCGCCGAAGCGGAACCAGTGCGGGGACAGCCAGTCGTCGCCGAGGGTCTCGTTGACCATCACCAGGTACTTCATGGCGTCCTTGGTGGTCTTGATGCCACCGGCCGGCTTCACGCCGATCTGGACGCCGGTGGCCGCGCGGAAGTCGCGGACCGCCTCCAGCATCAGCAGGGTGACCGGCGGGGTCGCGTTGACGGTGACCTTGCCGGTGGAGGTCTTGATGAAGTCGGCGCCGGCCAGCATCGCCAGCCAGGAGACCCGGCGGACGTTGTCGTAGGTCTGCAGCTCGCCGGTCTCGAAGATCACCTTGAGGTGGGCGGAGCTGCTGTCGGGGCGCTTGCACGCCTCCTTGACGGCGACGATCTCGTTGAAGACGTCGAGGTAGCGGCCGGACAGGAAGGCGCCGCGGTCGATCACCATGTCGATCTCGTCGGCGCCCGCGGCCACCGCGTCGGCGGTGTCGGCGAGCTTGACCGGGAGGGCGGCGCGGCCGGCCGGGAAGGCGGTGGCCACCGAGGCGACCTGGATGTCGGTGCCCTTCAGGGCGTCCTTCGCGGTGGCGACCATGTCCGGGTAGACACAGATGGCGGCGACGCGGGGGGCGGTCGGGTCGGTCGGGTCGGGGTTCCTGCCCTTGGTGCACAGCGCGCGCACCTTGCCGACCGTGTCCGCGCCCTCCAGCGTGGTCAGGTCGATCATCGAGATCGCCAGGTCGATGGCATAGGCCTTCGCCGTGGTCTTGATCGAGCGGGTACCGAGGGTGGCGGCACGCGCCTCCAGGCCGACCTGGTCGACGCCGGGCAGGCCGTGCAGAAAGCGGCGGAGCGAGGCCTCGGACGCCGCAACGTCCTGAAGGCCGCTGCCCGCAACGCCGAGGGCATTGGCTGCAACAGTGGACATAGTCACCAGACCAGCATATCTACGCGCGTAGTCGTCCGCCAGAGCGGCGGCCTTTCGTGGCCGGACCGAGACCTCAGGGTGAAAGGCATGGGGCAGAATCGACGCCATGACCGATTCCGACGGCAAGCCCCACCCGGGCCCGGCCGCCCCCGACGGGGACCCCGAGTACGCGGACCGCGTGTACCGCTCCGTCCCCGGTGTCATCTCCGGCGTGCTCCTGCTCGCCGTCGCCGCCTGGCTGATCGGCGACGCGGCGGTGACCGGCTCCGGGAAGACCCCGTACGTCGCGCTCGCGGCGGTGCCGGTGTTCGCCTTCCCCGTGATCGCCTACACGCTGCGCCCGGTGGTGCGGGCCTCCGCCGCCCGGCTGGTGGTGCGCAACCCGTGGCGGACCGTCGTCGCGCCGTGGGCCTCGGTGGAGGCGCTGCGCGCCGGGTACTCGGTCGAACTGCTCGCGGGCGGCAAGAAGTACCAGGTGTGGGCCGTCCCGGTGTCGCTGCGCCAGCGCAAGCGGGCGAACCGCGCCCGCAGCCGCGGCAACGCCGAGCACGCCTCCCGGACCGGGCTCGGGCTGGGCCTCGCGGCCCGCACCAACCCGGTCGTCGAGGGCTCGTCCGACCCGACCCGCGCCTGGTCCGATCAGGTCACCGATGTCCTCCAGGAGATGGCCGAGCGCAACGCCGGCCGCCCCGGGGCGGTCGGGCCGGTCGAGGTGCGCTGGTGCTGGTGGGTGATCGCCCCGACCCTGGTCGGCCTGGCCGCGCTGGTCGCCGTCATCGCGGCCTGAGGCCGCCGCCCGTACCCCGGGAGCCCGTCGCGGGTGCCCGGTCCGTCCCTCTCCACCCGCCCGTACGCGAAGGGGCCCGCCGGTGACCGGCGGGCCCCTTCGCGGTGCGTCAGATGCCGGCGGCCGCGGCCAGGTCCTGCTTGACGGCGGCCAGCAGGTCGGCGGCGCGGGCCCGGGTGGCGGCGAGGTCGGCGGCGGTGGCGACCGGGAGGACGACCTCCAGGTAGCACTTGAGCTTGGGCTCGGTGCCGGAGGGGCGGACCACGATCCGGGCCGAGCGGACGGCCTCGCCGGCCAGGTAGTAGCGCAGGCCGTCGGTGGGCGGCAGCTCGGCCGAGCCGGCCGCGAGGTCGTCGGCGCGGGTGACCTTCAGGCCGGCCAGGACGGTCGGGGGCCGCTCGCGCAGCCGGCGCATGGCGTCGGCGATCAGCGAGAGGTCCTGGACCCGGACGGAGAGCTGGTCGGTGGCGTGCAGGCCGTGCTCCAGCGCCAGGTCGTCCAGCAGGTCCGACAGGGTGCGGCCGGACTTCTTGAGGGTGGCGGCCAGCTCGGCGACCAGCAGGGCGGCGGTGACGCCGTCCTTGTCCCGGACGCCCTGCGGGTCGACGCAGTAGCCGAGCGCCTCCTCGTAGCCGTAGCGCAGGTCCTCGGCGCGGGAGATCCACTTGAAGCCGGTCAGCGTCTCGGCGTAGCCCAGGCCCGCCGCCTCGGCGATCCGGCCGAGCAGGGTGGCGGAGACGATGGTGGTGGCGAAGGTGCCCTCGGCCTTCTTGGCGACCAGTGCCGAGCCCAGCAGCGCGCCGACCTCGTCGCCGCGCAGCATCCGCCAGCCGGAGGTGCCGTTGCCGCTGCCGGCCGCGTTGCCGTTGACCGGGACGGCCACCGCGCAGCGGTCGGCGTCCGGGTCGTTGGCGATCACGATGTCCGGGCCGACCGAGGCGGCGGTGCGGAAGGCGAGGTCCATCGCCCCCGGCTCCTCCGGGTTGGGGAACGCCACGGTCGGGAAGTCCGGGTCGGGCTCGGCCTGCTCGGCGACGACGGTGGGCGCGGGGAAGCCGGCCCGGCGGAAGGCGGCGACCAGGGTGTCGCGGCCGACGCCGTGCATCGGGGTGTAGACGACGTCCAGGTCGCGCGGGCTGTGCGGGTCCATGATGGACACGGCGCGGGCCAGGTACGCCTCGATCACGTCCTCGCCGAGCACCTCCCAGCCCTCCTCGGCGCGCGGGACGTCGTCCAGCGAGCCGATGGCGTCGATCTCGGCGGCGATCCCGGCGTCGGCCGGCGGGACGATCTGCGAGCCGTCGCCCAGGTAGACCTTGTAGCCGTTGTCCTGCGGCGGGTTGTGGCTGGCCGTGACGGTGACGCCGGCGGCGGCGCCCAGGTGGCGGACGGCGAAGGCGAGCACCGGGGTGGGCAGCGGGCGCGGCAGCAGCGCGGCGCGCAGGCCGGCGCCGACCACCACGGCGGCGGTGTCGCGGGCGAAGTCGTACGACTTGTGGCGGGCGTCGTAGCCGATGACGACCAGGTCGCCGAGGCCCTGCCGCTTGACGTACGCGACCAGGCCGGCGGCGGCCCGGATCACCACGGCGCGGTTCATCCGCATCGGGCCGGCGCCGAGTTCGCCGCGCAGGCCGGCGGTGCCGAACTGGAGGCGGTCGGAGAACCGCTCGGCCAGCTCCGACCAGGCGGTCTTGCTGTCCGACTCGGCGTCCGGGCCCTCGGCCAGGGCGAGCAGGGCGGCGAGCTCCTCGCGGGTCTGCGGGTCGGGGTCCTCGGCCAGCCAGGTCCGGGCCCGGGCGAGGAGGTCGGTGGTGGGTGCCTGCGTCATGGCTGCCAGCTCCATCGGGAAGTGCGTCGGTGTGTCGGCCGGAGGGTCTGCCGGTCGGCCGGGGTTCCGCAAGGAAAAGGAAGGGGTGCACATGCGGACGGGGCCCGCGGGACGGTGTGATCAGCGGATCACGCCGCCCCGTGGGCCCCGTCACTCATGATTCTGCGCCCGACGGGCGTCAGATCCGCTCAAGGACCTTCGCCAGGAGCTCGCCCATCCGCTCGGCGGAGGCCTTGCCGGCCTCCAGCACCTCTGCGTGGTTGAGCGGCTCGCCGGTCATGCCGGCGGCCAGGTTGGTGACCAGGGAGATGCCGAGCACCTCGGCGCCGGCCTCACGGGCGGCGATGGCCTCCAGGGTGGTGGACATGCCGACCAGCTCGCCGCCGATCACCCGGGCCATGTTGACCTCGGCCGGGGTCTCGTAGTGCGGGCCGCGGAACTGGACGTAGACGGCCTCGTCCAGGGACGGGTCGACCTCGCGGCAGAGCGCGCGCAGGCGCTTGGAGTAGAGGTCGGTGAGGTCGACGAAGTTGGCGCCGACGATCGGGGAGTCCGCGGTCAGGTTGATGTGGTCGCTGATCAGGACCGGCTGGCCGGGGGTCCAGCCCTGGCGCAGGCCGCCACAGCCGTTGGTCAGCACGATGATGCCGCAGCCGGCCGCGGCGGCGGTGCGCACGCCGTGGACGACGGTGGCCACGCCGTGGCCCTCGTAGTAGTGGTTGCGGCCGAGGAAGATCAGGGCGCGCTTGTCGCCGATCTTCACGGAGCGGATCGTGCCGGCGTGGCCGGCGACGGCGGGGGCGGGGAAGCCCGGGAGCTCGGTGACCGGGAACTCGGCCACGGTCTCGCCCAGGGCCTCGGCGGCCGGCACCCAGCCGGAGCCCATCACCAGGGCGACGTCGTGGCGCTCGGCACCGGTCAGCTCGCGCAGGCGCTCGGCGGCGGCCTGGGCGGCGGCGTAGGGGTCGGCGGAGAGGACCGACTGAGGAGTTGCGTTCACGGGTCCGAGGATAGACGGGAATCGACTACGCGCGTAGAAAATCCGTCGCGCCATGCCGGATCGTTACCCGGTTGACCCGAAAACACAGCTCGATGGCGCTTTCCGGGTGACGGGTCCGTGGCTTCCCACAGTCGCGTCCGCCGCTCACAGCCGCTTCGCGCTGCGCAGCCCCTTGGCGTACATGCCGTTGTCGTCGAGCCGCGCCGTGCCGCCCTTGTCGCCGAAGGTCGGGCCGTCCGCCTCCTCCCGGCTGGAGATGTACCGGGGATGGCCGTCGGTGTCCAGCCCCAGGTAGATGCCGGTGTGGTCGAGCCGGGCGCCGGTGCGGGCGTCGATCTCGAAGAACACCAGGTCACCGGGTTGCAGCGGGTCGATCGAGGCCGGGCGCAGCGTGGTGTCCGAGCCGGGGGCGGTGGTCAGCGGGATGACCGGGACGCCGGGGCCGACCCGGGCCAGGCCGTTCGCGGTGCGCGGCAGCCCGGGGCCGGCCGCGTCCTTGGAGAGCAGCGGGTAGCCGGAGCGGTAGCCGTACACCATCCGGACGTAGCCCGAGCAGTCGAAGGCGCCGTAGCGGGTCTTGTCGGGCTGCCGGGTCACCTTGTCGGCGAACGTGTAGGGCACGCCGAGGTAGTCGAAGAAGTCGGTCTGCTCCAGCCGTTCGTCGTTGCCGGGCGAGCCCTTCGGGTTGAGCGGGCCGAAGGAGGCGTCGCCCTTGAAGCGCACGCCCTTGGCGTCCTTCTCGGCCGGTGCCCCGGCGACGTACTGGGCGGCCGCTGCCAGGACGTCGTCGGCGGTGGAGCCGAGCGACTGCTGGAACCAGGTGCGGAACCAGCCCTCCTGCTCGGCGCCCGGCTTCCACGGCTGCGGCATCAGCCGCACCCAGGTGTCGGTCACCACGGTGGCGGTGGTGGTGCCCGGCTCGGCGAAGGTGCGGCTGGGGCCGGCCAGCACGGCGGTGCGGGCGCCGTCGGTCAGGGTGGCGGCCACGCCGCCGCGGGTGTCGCGGACCACCGTGCGGTCCGGGCCGGTCAGCCGTTCGTAGCGGTAGCGGTCGGGCGAGGCGGTGTCGGCCGGCCCCGGCGCGGGGGCGGTGATCAGCGGCGCGCCGCTGCCGGCCGCCGGCTGCCGGTCGCGGTCCCGCAACTGGACGGTGAGGTAGCCGCCGGCGGCCAGCAGGGTGACGGCGAGGCCGCCGCTGAGCAGGGAGTTGCGGGTGACTGGCATGGGGTTCCCGTCGGGATCAGGTGCCGGGCAGGGCGCCGAGCAGGACCCCGGCGGTGAGGACGACGTAGTTGGCGAGCGTCACCGTGCTGGTGGCCATCAGGGTGGCCGCCCGGGGCTGGCGGACCAGCTGGTAGGCGATCAGGCCGGGGACGATGAAGCCCAGCGTCTGGTTCGCGTACAGGGTCGGCAGCTCGCGCTGCAGGACCAGCATCACGGTGGCCTGGAGCAGCACGCCGGTCAGCACCACGGCGGCGAACAGCCGCTTGCCGTAGAGGATCACCAGCTTCTGGACCACCCGGGTGGCGAGGTAGGTCAGCGCCGTCACGCCGATCACGATGGCCACCCGCCGGAGGTCCTCGACCAGGGTGAGGGCCAGCCAGCCGGGGGTGATCATGCCGCCGGGGGAGAGGTTGGTGGTCAGGTAGCAGACCAGGGAGAAGACCAGGCCGAGGGCGATGCCGATGGCGGCGATCTCGGGGGTGAGATCGGTGGGGATCACTGCTGGTCTCCGTAGGGGGCGGCGGTGCGGTGGTCGGGGCGGTACCAGGGGTCGGGGACCGGTCCGGGGTGGTGGGCGGGGTCGGCGTACGGGTCCCGGGGGGCGTACGGATCGGCGTACGGTTCGGGGCCGGTGTACGGCTCGGGGTCGGCGTAGGGCGCGGGGTCGGCGTACGGCTCCGGGTAGAGCGGTTCGGGCTCGTGGTACGCGTACTCCGGTACCCCCGGCGCGTCCGGGCCCTCGTCGGCGTCGAGCCGGGCCAGCTCCTCCAGGAACAGCTCGCCCTGGCCGTGGATGTTGCCGACGGCCACCAGCGAGGAGTCGGGCCCCAGTTCGGCCAGCAGCTCGGCGGTGAGCCGGGCCGGGTCGCGCTTGTCGCCGCCGAGGTCGACCACGCGGCCCGACCAGTCGGCCGGGATGCCGTCGCGGGCGCTCCTGGTGGGGTGGCCGATCAGGAAGACCGTCTCCGGGTCGAGGTCGGGGACGATCTGGCCCATCTGGCCGTTGCGTTCGACCCGGTCCGGGCGGCAGTTGACCACCACGCTGAGCGGGCGGTGGATCGCGCCGAGGTCCTCCAGCTGGCGGACGTTCATCAGCGTGGACTCGGGGTCGTTGGCGGCGAAGACGTTGGCGAAGCGCAGCCGCTTGCCGTCCGCGGTGCGGTAGCGCTCGACCGACAGCACGCCCGGGTCCGGCGGGGCGGCCCACATGCCCAGCAGGGCGGTCCGCCGCTCCACGCCGAGGAGTTCGGCGACGGCGAGGGCGATCGCCACGTTCTCCTTGAAGGTGAACCAGCCGAACCCGCGCAGTTCCTCGTCGGTGACCGACTCCGGGTCGACCACGATCAGCCGGCAGTCCCGCCTGGCCGCCTCCTCGCGCAGGATGTCCACGCGGTCCTGCTCGGCGGTGACGCACACCCCGCCGACCGGCATCGAGCGCGACAGCGAGCGGGCGACGTCGTCCAGGGTCGGGCCCATCTCGGCCAGGTGGTCCTCGCGGACGTTGCACAGCACGCCGATGGTGGAGCGGATCAGCTTGGTCTGGTTGACCTCCTGGAGGGCCGGCATGACGGCCATGCACTCGATCACCAGGGCGTCCGGCCGGTAGGTGGCGGCACGGCGGACGATGCCGATCTGCTCCACCACGTTGGCGATGCCGAACTTGCGGTAGACCGGCTCCTCGGTGGCGTCCGGGTGGATGAACCGGGCCGCGGTGCCGGTGGTCTTGGCGACCGTCACCAGCCCGCCGCCGCGCAGCGCGCCCGCGCACAGCCGGGTGATCGAGCTCTTGCCGCGGATGCCGTTGACCAGCACGCGGGTCGGGATCTGCTCCAGTGCGGTGAAGTGCCGGCGCTGCTCGATGATGCCGGCCACCAGCAGCACGGCGCAGCACACCAGCAGCACGACGTAGAGGAAGAGCAACGGAAGGTCCTTCGGGCGGGGCTCAGCGGGCGGTTGCGGGGGTGCGGCGGTCGGCGCGACCGGCCTGGTCGGCGCGCACCAGTTCCTGGCGGATCAGCTCCAGGCTGCGGGCGATGGCGCCGACCTCGTCGTGGTGGACGGGGTAGAGCACGGTGCGGCGGTCGCCGGCGGCCAGTGCCTCGGCGCTCGCGGCGAGCCGGCGCAGCGGCAGGCCGACGGCGATGTACAGCCAGCCGAGGCAGAGCGCGGCGGCGGCCAGGCCGAGCATGCCCGCCAGGACCGCGCGCCGGTCGGCCCGGTTCTGGTCGAGGTGCAGCCAGGCCACGGGGTGGGCGGTGACCACGGACCAGCCGAGCTTGGCGACGCTGCCGTTGCCGCCGAGCGGCGCGGCGGCGAGCAGCGCCGGGTCGCCGCCGTCGCGGAGCACGTCGGCGGCCGCGTCCTTCCCGGCGGCGGCGAGGACCTTGCGGGCGCGGCCGTCCGGCAGCTCGCCGAAGGAGCTGTAGCCCTCGTTGGCGGCGAGCACCCGCTGGCGGCCGTCGACCAGCCACACCCGGCCGAGGCCGGGGCGGACCAGCAGTCCGCCGAGGAAGTCGGTCTTGAACTCGCCGACCAGGACCGGCCCCTTGGGCTCGGCGGCGCCCTCCGTCTCGGCGTCGGGCGGGGCGGCGGAGAGGGTGGCGCGGGCGGCGATCCGGGGCTCCTTGCCGGAGCTGTTGAGCAGCAGTACGCCGCTGGGGCCGAGCGCCTCCGGGCCGGTGCGGTGCGGGGGCTCGCCGGCCCGGGCGAGGACCGTGCCGTCGGCGCCGAGGACGTAGAGCGCCCGGTAGCGGTCGTGCTCGGCGAGGGTGGTGCGCAGCAGGTTCTCGGCCTTGCCGACGGAGGCCTCGGTGAGTGCGGGGGCGAGCGAACGCAGGTCGGCGTAGCCCTCGTTGAGCGCCTGGCGGATCCGGTCGGCGGCGGTGTCGGTGCGGTCGCGCTGGCCGGCCACGACCTGGGTGGGCACCCGTACGGTCGGGTCGTTGCCGCCGAGGAACAGCAGCGGGCCGGACCAGCCGAGCACCAGGACGGCGCAGAGCGCGAGCGGCAGCGCGGTGCCGGGGCGGCGCCCGCGGCCGGGGGCGGCGGCGGCGGGCGGGCGGGTCGGGTCGAGGAGTTGGAGCCGCAGCTCCTCCAGGGCGCGGGCGATCCGGCCGGCCTCGCCGCGCCCCGGTCCGCGCTTCGGGCCCCGCACCGGTTGTTCCGGGCGCTCGCCGCGGGTGAGCCGGCGGGACTCCAGGAACAGGGCGAGCAGCGGGCGCTGGAGGCTGCGGATCAGGTACCAGGCGAGCAGCAGGGCGAGGAGGAGCAGGGCGCCGGCGGCGGCCAGGCCGAGCAGGGGGTGGCGCAGGCTGCCGGGCTTGCCGTCGACGGTGCTGGTGGAGACCACGGTCAGGCCGAGCGGGGCGGCCTGGTCGGGTCCGCCGGCGGCGACGGCGGCCCAGCCGGCGACCCGGCGCACGCCCTTGTCGTCGGGGGTGCCGGCCAGGCTGCCGGAGGCCGTCCCGCCGGGGACGGGGCGCTGCCGGGCGGCGCGCTCGCGGGCGGTGGCGACCAGCTCGCGGTCGCCCCCGGCGGCGAGGGCGGCGCCGGTGGTGTCCAGGACGGCGCCGGTGCCGTCGAGGACCTGGATGGTCTGTTCCTTGCGGGTGGCGATGCCGGGCAGCCGCAGGTTGTCGGAGGCGACCAGCAGGGCGCGGCCGTCGTTCCTGGTGGCGACCAGCGCGAAGGTGAGCAGCCGGGTGCCGGCGGCGGAGGGCACCAGGACGGGCGCGGGCGCGGTGTCGGTGACCCGGGTGAGGTCCAGGCCGGCCAGCGGGACGGTCTCGCCGCGGGCGGCCAGCAGCCGGCCGGTGTCGGGGCGGACCACCACCGTGCCGCGCCACTTGTGGTACGCCTGGCCGAGCGCGGTCAGCACGGCGGCGGGCTCGGCGGGCGCGCCCTCGTAGCGGGCGGCGGCCCGGCGCAGGTCGGTGGCGCTCTCGTGCAGTCCGGCGCGCAGCGAGGCGGCGGTGTCCTCGGCGGCGTACTGGTGGGACTCGCGGACGGCCTGCGGGGTGTCGTCGACGCGCAGTCCGCCGACGGCCAGGGCGGTGATCGCGGCGACCGCGAGCAGCAGGACCAGCAGCAGGGCGATGGGCGGGCGGATCCCGCCGAGCAGCGGCATGTCGGCCCGGCGGCGGTAGCGGTGCTGCCGCGGCGGGGTGGGTGCCGTGCTCACGGGGGGCCTCGTTCTCCTCCGGGCGCTTCGGCGGGCCGGCTCCGGGAGGCCGGCCGCCGGCCTTCCCGGTCAAGCGTTGATCAAGAAATGGTCAAGCCGAAACAGCGTACGAAGAGGTTTCGCAAAAGTTGTCACATATTGATTGCCCTTTGGTGTCGGTTGGGTGGAGATGCCTACGGCACCGGCGTGGATCATGGTCACGGCCGGGGGCACGGTAGGTTCGACCGCCATGGAGACTCGGGGTTCACGACGCTCGCTGCTGCTGCCGGTGGCGGCGCTGCTGGTGCTGGCGGCACTGGCGGGGGCGCTGACCCTGGCGGCGCGCGGCCGGGCCGAGCGGCCGTCGGCGGCCCGCCCGACCCCGTCGGGACCGGCCCCGGTGGACCTGGCGGCCCGGGTGGACGGGTTCACCGCCGACTTCGCGCCCGGCGGCCCGTACACCGCGCCGGACGCGGCGCAGCGCCGGGCGGTGGCCGACGGCGTGCTCGGCGCGCTGGACGGACAGGCCGAGCAGGCGGGCCGCGCGCTGGCCCGGGCCGGCTACCGGCTCACCGAGTTCACCGAGGCCGCTACCGGGCGCCGGGTGGCGGAGATCGCCGACGGACCGGCGGCGGACGGTCGCGGCTGGGGCCGGGTCTACCTGGACCTCTCGGCCCGGCCGGCCTGGTCCGTGCAGGTGCCCCACCCGGTGTCGGACGCCCGGACGGAGGCGCTCGGCGTGGAGCTGTTCCGGGCCGCGCCGGGCGGTGTGCTGGTGCTCGCCGGGGCGCACCGCCGGGCCGGGGCGGACGGCTCCTCGGACGTCGCGCACCGCTCCGACACCGTCTTCGCCGCCGTGGTCGAGGCGCTCACCGGGCGCGGACTGCCCGGCATCCAGGTGCACGGCTTCGACGAGGGCAGCCTGCCCGGGCAGGACGCGGTGGTCTCCGCCGGCGCCGGCCAGGCCGGGCCGGCGGCCGAGTCTACCGCCGCCGGGCTGGGCCGGGCCGGCTACACGGTCTGCCGGGCCTGGCGGGAGAAGTGCGGGCAGTTGGAGGGCACCACCAACGTCGAGGGCCGGGTCGCGGCCGGCGCCGGGGTGCCGTGGCTGCACGTCGAACTGGGCAACGGGCTGCGCACCGAGCCGGACCGGCGCGCGGCGGTGGCCGGGGTGCTGGCGGACACCGCGCGCGGCTGGGCGGCCCGGCCCTGAGGCCGGTCGCCCCGGCCCCGGCCCGGTGCGGGGGTCAGCAGGGGCGGCGGCGCAGGTCCATGACGTAGTCGTGCGGGGCGCCGGCACTCTCGGCGGCGTCGGCGACCAGGCCGAGGTAGCGGGCCGCGGGCAGGCCGCCCTCGTAGTCGTTGAGCACGTACGTCCAGACCGGGATGGAGCCGTCCAGGGTCTGGGCGCGCAGCTTGATCTTGCGGTAGATGCCGAGCTGGACGCCCTCCCAGCGGTCCAGGCCCTCCTCGTCCATCGGCGCGACGTCGTACAGCGAGACGAAGACCTGGTCCTTCTCGTCCTCGACGACGGTGGCCAGCGAGCCCTCCCAGCCGAGCTGTTCACCGCCGAAGGTGAGCCGCCAGCCGTCCAGCCACCCCGTGCCGCGCAGCGGGGAGTGCGGGGCTCGGCGGGTCATCTGCCGGGCATCGAGGTTGGTGGCATACGCGGCGTAAAGGGGCATGGGGGCCAGGGTAGCCCGGGCGGCGGGCGGTCAGGGGCGACCGGGCATTCGCACCGAGCCCCGACCCCGGCGTGGCGGCGCTTCCGGCGTGCGGGACAATGGGGAACGTGACTCGGATCGTGATCATCGGTGGCGGACCCGGCGGCTACGAGGCGGCCCTGGTCGCCGCACAGCTCGGCGCGGAGGTGACCGTCGTCGACCGCGACGGTCTGGGCGGATCGGCGGTGCTCACGGACTGCGTTCCGTCGAAGACCCTGATCGCGACCGCGGAGGTGATGACCACCTTCGACAGCTCGTACGAGGAACTGGGCATCCTCGTCGCGGACGACACTCCGCCGAACGAGCAGGCGGCCCGGGTGATCGGCGTGGACCTGGGCAAGGTGAACCGCCGTGTGAAGCGGCTGGCCATCGCGCAGTCCCACGACATCACCCAGTCCGTCACCCGGGCCGGCGTCACCGTGCTGCGCGGCCGCGGCCGGCTCGGCACCGGCGGGCAGGCCGCCGACGGCTCCCGCGAGGTCCTGGTGGACGCGCCCGACGGCACCGTGCACGCGCTGCGCGCCGACGCGGTGCTGATCGCCACCGGCGCCCACCCGCGCGAGCTGCCGGACGCCCAGCCGGACGGCGAGCGGATCCTGACCTGGACCCAGGTGTACGACCTGGAGGAGCTGCCCCGCGAGCTGATCGTGGTCGGCTCCGGCGTGACCGGCGCCGAGTTCGCCGGCGCGTACCAGGCGGTCGGCTCCAAGGTCACCCTGGTCTCCAGCCGCGACCGGGTGCTGCCGGGCGAGGACCCGGACGCCGCCGAGGTGCTGGAGGACGTCTTCCGCCGCCGCGGCATGAACGTGATGGGCCGTTCGCGCGCCGAGAGCGTCAAGCGGATCGGCGACCGGGTCGAGGTGACCCTGGCCGACGGCAAGGTGATCGAGGGCACGCACTGCCTGATGGCGGTCGGCTCGATCCCCAACACCTCCGACATGGGTCTGGAGGAGGCCGGGATCAAGCTCAACGACTGGGGCCAGATCCAGGTCGACCGGGTCTCCCGCACCACCGCCCCCGGCGTGTACGCGGCCGGCGACTGCACCGGCGTCTTCATGCTCGCCTCGGTGGCGGCCATGCAGGGCCGGATCGCGATGTACCACGCGCTCGGCGACGCGGTGCAGCCGCTGAACCTCAAGACCGTGGCCTCCAACGTCTTCACCGACCCGGAGATCGCCACCGTCGGCTACACCGCGGCCGACGTGGAGTGCGGCAAGATGGACGCCGTCGTGGTCAAGCTCCCGCTGCGGGGCAACCCGCGGGCGAAGATGCAGGGCATCCGGGACGGCTTCGTGAAGCTGTTCTGTCGTCCCGGCACCGGCATCGTGGTCGGCGGCGTGGTCGTCGCCCCGCGCGCCAGCGAGCTGATCCACCCGATCTCGCTCGCGGTGGACGCGAATCTGACGGTCGAACAGGTGGCCAGCGCCTTCACCGTCTACCCGTCCGTCTCCGGCTCGACCGCCGAGGCCGCCCGGCAGCTGCACATCCGCAAGCGGGCCGACGGCGAATCCTGAGCGTCCGGCGCACAGTTGAGGGCGGCTGCCGATCGGCGGCCGCCCTTCGCGCATGATCGCCCGTCACTCGGACGGCGGGCGCAGTTCCGGGCTATTGACGGCGCGTATTGTACGGTCACGCGCCGCTCGTGCGTGAGCAATTCCCGCTACCAGCTGCAAACGCCTGAAAGCAGACGGTCACGCAGGTTACCGTCGGTTCTGTGTTTGCTGCAGAACGTCGCCAGTTGATCCTCGAAATGGTGCGCGCCAACGGAGCCGTCTCGCTCCGGGAGTTGGCCCGCGTCGTCCAGACCTCCGAAGTGACCGTGCGCCGGGACGTGCGGGCTCTGGAGGCAGAAGGGCTCCTCGACCGCCGCCACGGCGGCGCGGTGCTCCCCGGCGGCTTCAGCCGCGAACCCGGTTACCCGCAGAAGACCCACCTGTCCGCGGCGGAGAAGAGCGCCATCGCGGACCTCGCCGCCGGACTGGTGGAGGAGGGCGACGCGGTGGTGGTCGGCGCCGGCACCACCACCCAGGAGCTGGCCCGCCGGCTGGCCCGGGTGCCCGGTCTGACGGTGGTCACCAACTCGCTGCTGGTCGCCCAGGCGCTGGCGCACGCCAACCGGGTCGAGGTGGTGATGACCGGCGGCACCCTGCGCGGCTCCAACTACGCCCTGGTGGGCAGCGGCGCCGAACAGTCGCTGCAGGGGCTGCGGGTCACCAAGGCCTTCATCTCCGGCAGCGGGCTGAGCGCCGAGCGCGGACTGTCGACCGCGAACATGCTGTCCGCGAGCGTGGACCGGGCACTGGTGCAGTCGGCCGCCGAGGTCATCGTCCTCGCCGACCACACCAAGCTCGGCACGGACAGCATGTTCCCGACCGTCGCCACCGAGACGATCACCCGCCTGGTCACCGACGAGCAGGCCACCGCGGACGACGCCACCGCCCGGGAGCTGGACGCGATCGCCGACTGCGGGGTCCAGATCGACCTGGCGCCGATCGGGGCGGCCCCGAGCGGCGACGCCCCGGTGCACGGAACCGGCAGCGGGCCGGTCCACCAGACCCAGCCCGGCCCGATGGCCCGCCGCGCCGGCCCGCCCCCCGGCGGCGCCCCGCTGCCCGGCCAGCGCCGCCCCGGGGCCCACGGCGGGCCGGGCGGCCCGGCCGGGCACGGCGGGATGCCGGCCCGGCTGGCCGAGCTGGGACTGCCGCGCGGGCGCTGAACGGGCACCGGACGGGCACCTACGGCTGCTGGACGGCCGTAGGGCGCCCCGCCCGGAACGCCGACCGGCCCGCACACCCCGAGGGGCGTACGGGCCGGTCGGCGGCCGCCGGAGCGGCCGGGCCCTTCGAGCGGGCCCGGTCGTCGGACCGGGTCAGTCCTTGATCTCGCAGAGCGCGGCGCCGCTGCTGACGCTCGCGCCCACCTCGGCCTTGAGGCCGGAGACGGTGCCCGCCTTGTGGGCGTTCAGCGGCTGCTCCATCTTCATCGCCTCCAGGACCACGATCAGCTCGCCCTCGGCGACGACCTGGCCCTCCTCCACGGCGACCTTGACGATGGTGCCCTGCATCGGCGAGGCCAGGGTGTCGCCGCTGACGGCCGAACCGGCCTTCTTGGCGCCCACCCGGCGCTTGGCCTTGGCCGCGCCCGTGGCCCCGGCCGCAGGGGCGCTCGCGACGCCCAGCGAGGACGGCAGCGAGACCTCGATCCGCTTGCCGCCGACCTCGACGACCACGGTCTCCCGGCCCTCGGCCTCCTCGCCGTCACCGGCCGCGCCGGCGAACGGCGGGATGGTGTTGTCGAACTCGGTCTCGATCCAGCGGGTGAAGATCGTGAACGGGCCGTCGTTGCCGTGCACCTCGGGCGCGAACGCCGGGTCGGTGACGACCGCCTGGTGGAACGGGATGGCGGTGGCCATGCCCTCCACCTTGAACTCGGTCAGCGCGCGGCGGGCCCGCTCCAGGGCCTGCTTGCGGTCGCGGCCGGTGACGACCAGCTTGGCCAGCAGCGAGTCCCAGGCCGGGCCGATGACCGAGCCGCTCTCCACGCCGGAGTCCAGCCGCACGCCCGGGCCGGACGGCGGGGCGAACAGCGTCACGGTGCCGGGCGCGGGCAGGAAGTTGCGGCCCGGGTCCTCGCCGTTGATGCGGAACTCGAAGGAGTGGCCGCGCACCTCGGGGTCGCCGTAGCCGAGCTCCTCGCCGTCGGCGATCCGGAACATCTCGCGGACCAGGTCGAGGCCGGTGACCTCCTCGGTGACCGGGTGCTCCACCTGGAGGCGGGTGTTGACCTCCAGGAAGGAGATCGTGCCGTCCAGCGCGACCAGGAACTCGCAGGTCCCGGCGCCCTCGTAGCCGGCCTCCTTCAGGATGGCCTTGGACGCCCGGTACAGCTCGGCGTTCTGCTCGGGGGTCAGGAACGGCGCGGGCGCCTCCTCGACCAGCTTCTGGTGCCGGCGCTGCAGCGAGCAGTCACGGGTGGAGACGACCACCACGTTGCCGTGCTTGTCGGCGAGGCACTGGGTCTCCACGTGGCGCGGATTGTCCAGGTAGCGCTCGACGAAGCACTCGCCGCGACCGAAGGCGGCGACCGCCTCGCGCACCGCGGACTCGTACAGCTCCGGGATCTCCTCCAGGGTGCGGGCGACCTTGAGGCCGCGCCCGCCACCGCCGAAGGCGGCCTTGATGGCGACCGGCAGGCCGTGCTCCCGGGCGAAGACGACGACCTCGTCGGCGCCCGAGACCGGGTCCGGCGTACCGGCGACCAGCGGGGCACCGGCGCGCTGCGCCACGTGCCGGGCGGTCACCTTGTCGCCGAGGTCGCGGATGGCCTGCGGGGGCGGGCCGATCCAGATCAGACCCGCGTCGAGGACGGCCTGGGCGAAGTCGGCGTTCTCCGACAGGAACCCGTAGCCGGGGTGGACGGCGTCCGCGCCGGAGTCGGCGGCCGCCTTCAGGACCTTGGCGATGTCCAGGTAGCTGGTGGCGGGCGTGTCACCACCCAGCGCGTAAGCCTCGTCGGCCGCGCGGACGTGCAGCGCATCCCGGTCCGGCTCGGCGTAGACGGCGACGCTGGCGATACCGGCGTCCGAGCAGGCCCGGGCGACGCGGACGGCGATTTCCCCGCGGTTGGCGATGAGCACCTTGCGCACTGTGGCTCCCTTCTTGAACCTCGTTGAGTTTATGGATTCCTGGGCAGTACCGGCGAGTAGCCCCCGGTTGTGAACTATCCCACACGCTCGGTGATGGATTCCGCGGCCCCGGAACCGGCCCGTACGGCGACTCCGCAGGTCGTGCCGGGTGGGGTCGAGGCCGTGGGTGCCACGGGCGGTGACGGATCGGCGGCGTGGCGGGACGGTGGCATGGGCCACACTCTCGCGCGGACCGCTCAAGCGGCGCCGGAGTTCGCGGTGGGCCGCCGCAGCGCCTCGGCCGTCACGTCGGCCGCCAGCTCCACCATGTCCGGCCCGTACGCCTCCGGGTTGACCACCCGCAGGACCAGCGCGAAGGTGCCGTTGCGGCCGTGCGCCCGGGCGAGTTCGCGGTGGTGGGCGACCAGGTAGCGCACCCCGGCCTGGTTGGCGGTGCCGGTCTGGCCGGAGACCAGGAACACCGGGCGGCCGTCGTCCGGGGTGGCGATCCGGGCCAGCAGGGTGTGCGCCTGGTCCCGGTCGGCGGTGTAGTCGCGGTCGCCGACCACGAGGACGTTGCTCCCCGGTCCGGGGCCGGAGGTGATCAGCACCCCCGGCAGGCCCCAGGCCAGGTGGGCGGCCATCCGCTCGTTGCTGACCGGACCGCCGAGGCACAGCTCGGTCTTGGCGCCCAGGCCGCGCTGCGCGGCGTCGTGCGCGACCAGTTCGGGCCGTGCCCCGCACTCCTCGACCAGCCCGGCCAGCCACATCAGCGCGTAGGCGTCCCGGCGGGTCACGGTGTGGGCGTGCGAGCCGGTGCCGACGCTGCGCGGCACCACGATCAGGCACTCGCTGTCGGCCGGCAGCCCGAAGAACTCCCGCACCCGCTCGACCCGGCGGCGCCGCCGCAGGGCCTGGGCGAGCCACCCCAGGCCGGCGCTGATGGCACTGGCCACCAGGCCGAGCACCACGTTGAGCACGCTGTCGGTCATGGCCGCGATCCCTCCCCGTTCGGACGGCGGCCAGCTTAGAGCGGGAACAGTCCGATCCGGCAGGTCAGTTGGCCCACAGATCGACGATGCGGACGTCCAGGTCGGCGAGCAGGCGGCGCAGCAGCGGCAGGGAGAGGCCGATGACGTTCCCCGGGTCGCCGTCGATGCCGTCGACGAACGGCGCCGAGCGGCCGTCCAGGGTGAACGCCCCGGCCACGTGCAGCGGTTCGCCGGAGGCCACGTACGCGGCGATCTCCTCGTCGTCCGGGGTGCCGAAGCGGACGGTGGTGGAGGCGGCGGCCGAGGACTGCCGGCCGGTCACGGTGTCGATCACGCAGTGGCCGGTGCGCAGCACCCCGGCCCGGCCGCGCATCGACTGCCAGCGGGCCAGCGCCTCGGTGGCGTCGGCCGGCTTGCCGAGCGCCTGCCCGTCCAGCTCCAGGACGGAGTCGCAGCCGATCACCAGCTCGCCGCCGGTGAGTTCGGCGGCGACGGCCTTCGCCTTGGCCTCGGCCAGCACGAGCGCCAGCTCGGCGGGGGTGGCGGCGCTGATCGCGTCCTCGTCGACGCCGCTGACCACCACGCGCGGGTCGAGGCCCGCCTGGCGCAGCAGTCCGAGGCGGGCGGGGGAGGCGGAGGCGAGGACGAGGGAGCGCTGGTCGGTCATGCCCACCAGCGTAGGGGGTGGCGGTGTCCGCCGTTCAGGTGAAAGCGCGGGAGACCATGATCAGGACGGAGCCCACCAGCAGCAGGACGGCGAGCACCCGGCCGGCCCGCTGCATCCGCTCCTGCATCCGACGGGCCTCGGGCGAGGGCTCGTCGCGGGGATCTGACCAGAGCACCCGTCCAGAGTGCGCCGTGGCCGGGGGCGGGCGCCTGAGTATCCGTACTCAGGTTTCGGGCAATCCGGGCGCCGGAACCGCGAACCGGCCCCGGCCGCCCCCGCCCCCGCCTCGCGCCCGCCCCGCCCCGAGCCGAAGGGGCGCGCCGGTGCCGAAAGGGTGGGCCCCTCCTGTCCGAGGGCGGGCAAGGAGGGCAAGCGAGGGAGCGAGATGGGGGTCCCCCCGGCCGGAGGCTGGGGGAGAGCGAGGGAGCGCCGACCGTCGGCACCGGGCCAGAGCGCCCCGGAGGCGAGCGGCGCGAGTCTCAGCGCGCCCAGCCTGAGGTCCGCCAGGCGTGCGCACCAGGGTGGACGGCGGGGCGGAGCAGGCGGGAGCGGTCGTTCCAGGGGGAGGCCGGGCCGGCGCCGGACCGGCGCGCCGCCTCGGCGGCGGCCTGTGCGGCGGCGGCCCGGGCCTGGACCACCGCCAGGACGGTGGCCAGCTCCTCGGGGGTCGGCTGCCCGTGCAGCACGTGGATCGGGGACATGGCTGGTTCTCTCCCGACAGGGGTGGGGCCTACAGGGGGATGTTGCCGTGCTTCTTCGGCGGCAGCACCTCGCGCTTGCCGCGCAGCGCCCGCAGGCCCCGGACGATGTGCCGGCGGGTGTCGCTCGGCGCGATGACCGCGTCGACGTAGCCGCGCTCGGCCGCCAGGTACGGGTTCAGCAGGGTGTCCTCGTACGAGGCGATCAGCTCGGCCCGCTTCTCCTCGGCCTGGCCGGCCGCCTCGGCCTCGGCGATCTCCCGGCGGTGCAGGATGTTGACCGCGCCCTGCGCGCCCATGACGGCGATCTGGGCGGTCGGCCAGGCCAGGTTGAGGTCCGCGCCCAGGTGCTTGGAGCCCATGACGTCGTACGCGCCGCCGAAGGCCTTGCGGGTGATCACGGTGATCAGCGGGACGGTGGCCTCGGCGTAGGCGTAGATCAGCTTGGCGCCGCGCCGGATGATGCCGTCCCACTCCTGCTCGGTGCCGGGCAGGAAGCCGGGCACGTCCACGAAGGTCAGCACCGGGATGTTGAAGGAGTCGCAGGTCCGGATGAAGCGGGCGGCCTTCTCGCTGGCGTTGATGTCCAGGCAGCCGGCCAGGTCCATCGGCTGGTTGCCGACGATGCCCACCGACTGGCCCTCGACCCGCCCGAAGCCGGTGATGATGTTGCCGGCGTACAGCGGCTGGGTCTCCAGGAACTCGCCGTCGTCGACGATGTGCTCGATCACCCGGCGCATGTCGTACGGCTGGTTCGCCGAGTCCGGCACGATGGTGTCGAGTTCGAGGTCCTCGTCGCTCACCGTGAGGTCGGCCTGCTCCGGGTAGGAGGGCGGGTCGCTCAGGTTGTTGGAGGGCAGGTACGAGAGCAGGCTCTTGACGTACTCGACGGCCTCCTTCTCGTCCGCGGCCAGGTAGTGCGCGTTGCCGGACTTGGTGTTGTGGGTGCGGGCGCCGCCCAGCTCCTCCATGCCGACGTCCTCGCCGGTGACGGTCTTGATCACGTCCGGTCCGGTGATGAACATGTGCGAGGTCCGGTCCGCCATGACCACGAAGTCGGTGATCGCGGGGGAGTAGACCGCGCCGCCCGCGCAGGGGCCCATGATCAGCGAGATCTGCGGGATCACGCCCGAGGCGTGCACGTTGCGGCGGAAGATCTCGCCGTACAGGCCGAGCGAGACCACGCCCTCCTGGATCCGGGCGCCGCCGGAGTCGTTGATGCCGATGACCGGGCAGCCGGTCTTCAGCGCGAAGTCCATCACCTTGACGATCTTCTCGCCGAAGACCTCGCCGAGGGAGCCGCCGAAGACGGTGAAGTCCTGGGCGAAGACCGCGACCTGACGGCCGTCGACGGTGCCGTAGCCGGTCACCACGCCGTCGCCGTAGGGGCGGTTCCGCTCCTGGCCGAAGTTGGTCGAGCGGTGCCGGGCGAACTCGTCGAACTCCACGAAGGAGTCCTCGTCCAGCAGCTCGACGACCCGCTCGCGGGCGGTCAGCTTGCCCTTGGCGTGCTGCTTCTCCACCGCCTTGGCGGAGCCGGAGTGCACCGCCTCGTCCAGCCTGCGCCGCAGGTCGGCGAGCTTGCCGGCGGTGGTGTGGGGGTCGTACGGCGCCTCGGTCATCCGGTGGCTCTCCCTGATCCATGGCCGCGACCTGTTCGAGTGCGCGCGGACCGGGTGGTGGGGCCCGCGCAGAAGGGCAGGGCGGCGCTGCGAACTACCGCTGGGTAGCGTAGCCAGCGCGGAGGGCGATCCGGCACGTCCTGGCGTTATGGCCATCGACACAGTGTGTTGCCGCGCGTTCTGGGGGACGATGGGGCGGCCTAGGCCGCGCCCCGGGGGCGTCGGCTGGCTAGGGTCTACCCCATGAGCGCACCCGACACCCCTCGCCGCAGCGGACTGCGCGGCTTCGGCCACAGCGGACCGTCGCCCTGGACCGACCTGGACCGTCCGCCGCTCGACGAGGGGGCGCTGCGCCACGACCTGATCGTCCCGGGCGGGCTCTGGACCTCCCTGGACGTCGTCGCCGAGACCGGCTCCACCAACAGTGACCTCGCCGACCGGGCCCGGGCCGGAGCGGCCCAGGGCGCGGTGCTGGTGGCCGAGTCGCAGAGCGCCGCGCGCGGCCGGATGGACCGGCAGTGGACCGCCCCGGCCCGGTCCGGGCTGTTCCTGTCCGTCCTGCTGCGCCCCGAGGAGGTGCCGGTCGAGCGCTACGGCTGGCTGCCGGTCCTGGTCGGGGTGGCGGCGGCGGGCACGCTCGGCCGGATCGCCGAGGTCGAGGTCGGGCTGAAGTGGCCCAACGACCTCCAGGTGGCGATCGACGGTGCGGAGCGCAAGCTCGGCGGCATCCTCACCGAGCTGTCCGGCGGCGCGGTGGTCGTCGGCCTCGGCCTGAACGTCTCGCTGCGGGAGCCGGAGCTGCCCGTCCCCACCGCCGCCTCGCTGGCGCTGGCCGGGGCCGCCACCACCGACCGGGGCACCCTGCTGCGGGCCCTGCTGCGCGATTTCGCCGACCTGTACCGCACCTGGACGGCCGCCGCCGGCGACCCGCACGCGAGCGACCTGCTGCGCGCCTACGTGGACCGCTGCACGACGCTCGGGCGCCGGGTGAAGGTCCACCTGCCCGGCGGCGACGAACTGGTCGGCGAGGCGGTGGCGGTGGACGGCGACGGCCGGCTGGTGGTCCGCACCGCCGACGGCGCACGCCGGGCGGTCGGCGCGGGCGACGTCGTCCACGTACGCCCCGAACCCCGCTGAACGGCAGGCTTCACTTCTCCTTGACCCGGGCGGATGCCCCGGATCCGGGGATTCCGTGCGAACATTCCACCTGGCAAAGGTGTGAGGCGCGCCACTGCCCGCCCGGGTGGCGGACGGCGTGCCCGGACAGGTAGGACACGAGGCGAGTGCGGCGACCGCACGGGGACGGACCGGTGGCAGAGGACGGCAGCAGCGGCGCGACGCCGGGTACCCACGACCCCACGGTCGCGCTCGAACTGGAACGCCTGATCCTCGACGCGCCACGCCGTTACACCCCGTACCAGGCCGCGCGCGCCGCCGACGTCCCGATGGAGCTGGCCACCCGCTTCTGGCGCGCCATGGGCTTCCCCGACATCGGCCAGTCCCGCGCCCTCACCGACGGCGACGTCATCGCGCTGCGGCGGCTGGCCGGACTGGTCGAGTCCGGGCTGCTCAGCGAGTCGATGGCGATCCAGGTCGCCCGCTCCACCGGCCAGACCACGGCCCGGCTGGCCGGCTGGCAGATGGACACCTTCCTGGAGAACCTCACCCAGGCCGTCGAGCCCGGGCTGACCCGCGCCGACGTCGCCTACCCGCTGGTCGAGCTGCTGCTGCCGGAGCTGGAGCAGTTCCTGGTGTACGTCTGGCGGCGCCAGCTGGCCGCCGTCACCGGCCGGGTGGTGCAGGCCGCCGAGGACAACGAGATCACCAGCGGGCGGCTCGCCGTCGGCTTCGCCGACCTGGTCGGGTTCACCCGGCTGTCCCGGCGGCTGGAGGAGGAGGAGCTCGGCGAGCTCGTCGAGACCTTCGAGAACACCTGCTCCGACCTGATCGTCGGCCAGGGCGGCCGGGTGATCAAGACCCTCGGCGACGAGATCCTCTACGTCTCCGAGGACCCGGCGACCGCCGCCGAGATCGCGCTCAGCCTGGTCGAGGCCCTGGCCGGGGACGACAGCATCCCGCCGCTGCGGGTCGGCATGGCCTTCGGCACGGTCACCTCGCGGATGGGCGACGTCTTCGGCACCACCGTGAACCTGGCCAGCCGGCTCACCTCGATCGCGCCCAAGGACGCGGTGCTGATCGACGGCGAGTTCGCCGCCGCGCTGGAGGCGAACGGCAGTGTCGCCCCGGCCGACTCGGAGGGGCCGGGCCTGGCCGAGGCGCTGTCGGCCGCCGCCGGGATGCCCGCCTCCGGGCTGCCGATGCCGGCGCCGGACGCGGGGGCGCGGTTCCACCTCCAGCCGATGTGGCGGCGGCCGGTGCGGGGGCTCGGACTGGTCGAGCCGTGGCTGCTCAGCCGGCGGCTGAAGGCGGAGTAGCGCGGCGGCGCCCGCCGCGGGCGGGGCCTTCGGGTGCCGAACGGTTGAAACCCGTACGGTCCGGCGTGCGTCCCTCCGGGCAAACGGGGCATAACCGAATGAAACCGCCATAGTCTTGGTGCAAGCGGCCGGTCGGGTGTGACCGGCCGACGGGGGTCTGGCAGGCCCGAGCACGGGAGCGAGGCGAGCCGGTGAGCAGTGAGGCGATCATGACGGACCGCGGCCGCGGCCGCGGTGGCTCGCGGCACGCCGACCCGCTGCCCGACCTGAGACTCCGGTCCGTGGTCGAGCTGGCCCAGGACATGGCCGGCGCGCTCACCCCCCTGGACGCGGTCCGCGCCGCCGCCGCCCGGGCCACCGAGGCACTCGGCGCCACCATGGCCGCCGTCTCGGTCTGGGACCGCGAGTCCGGCCGGCTGCGGGTCCTGGTCAACCACGGCGACCTCGCCCCCGGCGAGGAGGAGCTGCCCGAGGACGAGTCGTACCCCGTCGCGGACTTCCCCGAGATCGTCACGTACCTGGAGGAGCGCTGGACCACCGGGCGGCTGCCGCGCGCCTGGCTGCAGAGCGCTGAGAACAGCGAACCGCACGCCGGGCACGCGCACCCGACCGCCGGCGCGTACTGCCAGGAGCGCGCCGCGGCGCTGCGCCGGCGCGGACGGGCCTGCTGCGTGGTCGCCCCGATCGTGCTGCACGGGCAGGCCTGGGGCGAGCTGTACCTCGCCCGGTCGGTCGGGATGCCCGAGTTCACCGAGGCCGACGCCGACTACGCGACCCTGCTCGCCGCCCAGGTCTCGGCCGGGCTCGCCCAGACCGAGCGCCTCGCCGACCTGCGCAGGCTCGCCTTCTCCGACCCGCTCACCGGCCTCGCCAACCGGCGCGCGGTCGACGCCCGGCTGGAGAGCGCCCTGGAGGCGCACAACCGCGACAACACCGTGGTCTCGCTGGTCGTCTGCGACGTCAACGGGCTCAAGCGGGTCAACGACCAGCTCGGCCACGAGATGGGCGACCGGCTGCTCGAACGGTTCGCCCACCAGCTCTCGCTGGCCGCCGCCAAGCTCCCCGGCAGCCTCGCCGCCCGGCTCGGCGGCGACGAGTTCTGCCTGCTGGCGGAGGGGCAGAAGGCCGACGAGGTGGTCGCCGTCGCCGAGGAGCTGTGCGCCCGGGCCCTCGCGCTCTCCGAGGGCGAGGGCGTGGCCTGCGGCGTCGCCTCCACCGGCGACTCGATCGGTCCCGTCACCACCCCCGACCGGCTCTTCCGGCTCGCCGACGCCGCCCAGTACCGGGCCAAGGCGGCCCGCGCCGCCCACCCCGTGGTCGCCGGGCGCAGCCACGGCCCCGGGTTCTCCCCCGACCCCACCGTGCTGCTCGCCGACGCCGCCGACCCCCACCACCGGGCGGACGGGCGGCGCGGACCGAACGGCCGGGCCGGGGCGGGCGACCGGCGGCGGTTCCGCGGCGCCGCCCACAGCGCCGACCCGGGCCAGCTGCTCACCGCGGTCCTCTCCGCCCTCGACCGGGCCGCCGCCGCCCGGTCCGTCCACCCGGCCGACACCCTCGGCAAGCTCGTGGTCGTCGCCGAGACCTCCGCCCGGCTGCTCGACACCGTCGGCTGGTGGGTCTCCTACGTCCCGCCCGGCTCCCACCTGATGCGCACCGCCCGGCACGCCGTCTACCGGATGACCAGCGGCCCCAGCAGCACCCGCGCGGAGACCCAGCGGGCCCAGATCGAGGCCCCCGACGCGGTCTTCGACCTGCGCCACTACCCGATGACCCGGCGCGCCGTCCGCGGCGGAGCCTTCGCCCTGCGGGCCGGCGCGGCCGGCAACGACCCGGCGGAGGAGGCCATGCTCGTCGTCTCGGGCTACCGCGGCATGGTCGCGGCCGGCGGGCAGAACCCGGCCGGCGGCTGGCTGGTCGAGCTCTTCGCCGACGACGCGACCCTGCCGCTGGGCCAGGCCGCCTGCGCCATGCGCGCCCTGGTCGCGGTGGCCCTGTCGGGGGCGGCTTCGCCACCGGTGGTGTGAGCCGGTGGTCCGTCCGGACGGGCGGCCCCCGGGCGGGGCCGTCGTGTCCCGGTTCGGTGACCGGCGGGTCGCGGCTGGGTCGCGGTCGTGGACGCGGGGTGCCGCGGGCGCGGCGGGCGGTGGGACAGTGGGGCCGGTCGAGCGGGTGGAGCGGGTGGAACGGGGGCGGGTCGTGGGCGGACGGGCGGTGGGTGCGGTGGTGGCCGCGGTGCTGGTGCTCGGCGGCGGGGTGGCCGTGGCCGCTCCGGCGTCGGCGGCCTCGGCGGTGCCGGCGGTGCGGACGGCCGGGACGGTGCGGTCGGGCCCCGAGCGGCCCGGTCCGGTGCGGCCCGGTCCGGAACGGGTGCCGCGGGCGCGGGGCGAGGCCGGGGCGCACCGGATCACCCGGGTCGCCGGGCTGGCGTCGAAGTCGAAGTCGAGGTCGAAGGTGGCGAAGAAGGCGCGGCACGGCCTGTTCCACTGGCTGTTCGGCGGCTTCCTCGGGTGGGTGGCCATGACCCTGGTGGTCGGCCTGCTGGCCACCGTCCTGGCCGTCCTCTGGGTCAGGCGGCAGAAGGCCGGGTAGCGCCCGCCGTCAGGCCCGGTCCGCGGGCGGGTCCAGGGTGCGCATCACGGCGTCGACCAGGCGGTCGGCGTGGGCGTGGGTGAGCGGGCCGAGCCGGTACTGCCACCGGTAGTGCAGCGGGCCGTAGAAGAGTTCGACGGCCAGGTCGAGGTCGGCGTCGGGGGCGATCCGGCCGGCCTCGCGGGCGCTGCGCAGGCGGTCGCGGGTGACCTCCAGCAGCGGGTCCAGCAGGCGGGTGCGGTACTCGGCGTACAGCGCGGGGTCGTTGAGGATCTCGGCGCAGAGGGCGCGGTAGGTGCGGTCGGCGGCCGGGTCGGAGAGCTCGTCGGAGGAGGCGCGCAGGACGGTCCTGAGGTCGGCGGCGAGGTCGCCGGTGTCGGGGAGGGCCAGGCTGCCGTCGTGCTTCCCGGCGTCGAGGAAGGCGTCGAAGACGACGGCCCCCTTGGAGGGCCACCACCGGTAGATGGTCTGCTTGCCGACTCCGGCGCGGGCGGCGATCGCCTCGACGGTGAGCCGGCCGTAGCCGAGTTCGGTGACGAGTTCGGCGGCGGCGGTGAGGACGGCGGTGCGCGAGCGCTCGCTGCGGCGGGCGGGGTCCGGGGCCGTTTTCGATGTCATGCGGAAAATTCTATGCGGAATGACGAGACGAGACGTATTGTCTCTCCATGAGACGTCACGAGACGGGACGTCTCGTCTCAATCGCTGTCCCCGGAGGTGCCCGTGAACCGCCCTGCCCACATCCTGATGGTCTCCGTCCCCGCCCATGGCCACGTCAACCCGAGCCTCGCCGTGATCGCCGAGCTGGTCGCCCGGGGCCACCGGGTCAGCTACGTCAACGACGCCTCCTTCCGGGGCACCGTCGAGGCCACCGGCGCCGCCTTCGTCCCGTACCCGACGAAGCTGCCGCTCGCCGACGACCCGGACGGCTGGGCGGCGGACCCGGTGGGGATCCAGGAGCTGTTCCTGGACGACGCGCTGGCGATGTGGCCGGTCCTGCTGGAGGCCTTCGCCGACGACCGGCCGGACCTGGTGCTCTGCGACATCGCGGGCTTCGCCGGCCGGGCGCTCGGCGAGCGGCTCGGGGTGCCGGTCGTGCAGCTGTCGCCCGCCTTCGTCGGCTGGGAGGGCATCGAGCAGGACCTCGCGGAGGTGTTCGACGCGGTCCGCGCCGGGCCGGGCGGAGCCGAGCACTACCGCCGGTTCGCCGACTGGCTGGCCGAAGCCGGTGCCGTGCAGCGCGACGTGGACGCCTTCAAGGGCCGCCCGGAGCGCGCGCTCGCCCTGATCCCGCGCGCCCTGCAGCCCAACGCCGACCGGGTCGACGAGCGGCGGATCAGCTTCGTCGGGCCCTGCTTCGGCGACCGCGCCCACCAGGGGGAGTGGCGGCGCCCGGCCGGCGCCGGAAAGGTGCTGCTGGTCTCGCTGGGCTCGGCGTTCACCCACCAGCCGGCGTTCTACCGGGCCTGCGTCCGGGCCTTCGGCGACCTCCCGGGCTGGCACACGGTGCTGCAGATCGGCGCGCACACCGACCCGGCCGAGCTCGGCGAGGTGCCGGACACGGTCGAGGTGCACCGGTGGGTGCCGCAGCTGTCGGTACTCGCCCAGGCGGACGCGTTCGTCACCCACGCGGGTATGGGAGGCTCCGCCGAGGGGCTGTTCCACGCGGTGCCGATGATCGCGGTGCCGCAGGCCGCCGACCAGTTCGCCAACGCGGACGCGCTGGTGGGCCTCGGCGTGGCCCGCCGGCTGGACACCGACTCGGCCACCCCGGAGGCGCTGCGCGCCGCCCTGCTGGAGCTGGTCGGCGACCCGGCGGTGGCCGGGCGGCTGCGGGAGCTGTCCGCCGCCGCGCGGGCCGAGGGCGGCACCGCCCGGGCGGCCGACCTGGTCGAGGCGGAGCTCGGGCGGTCGTGAGGCCGTGACGGCGCGGCGGTGGTCCTGACGTGGGGCGCGGGGCGGGGGCGGGCCCCGGTGTGCGGCGAGGATCCGGGCGGCGGAGAATCCGGATGGCGAACACCTGTTGTCATATCTTCATTCACCTGATGTGATGGTGTATATGGATATGCACAGTGCTGTGGCCCCCGACGCTCCGCTGGTCCTGGTCGGCAAGGCCGACGTCAGCGCCGAGGACGTGCTGGCCGTCGCCCGGGGCAACGCCCGGGTCGAGATCGGTCCCGACGCGCTCGCCGAGATGGCGGCCGCCCGCGCGCGGATCGACGCCCTCGCGGCCGAGCCGCGCCCCGTCTACGGCGTGTCGACCGGCTTCGGCGCGCTCGCCGTCCGGCACATCAGCCCCGAGCTGCGCGCCCAGCTCCAGCGGTCGCTGGTGCGCTCGCACGCCGCCGGCATGGGACCGGCCGTCGAGCGCGAGGTGGTCCGCGCGCTGGTCTTCCTGCGGATGAAGACGCTGGCCTCCGGCCGCACCGGCGTCCGTCCGCTGGTCGCGCAGACCATGGCCGCCCTGCTCAACGCGGGCATCACCCCGGTCGTCCGCGAATTCGGCTCGCTCGGCTGCTCCGGCGACCTCGCGCCGCTCTCGCACTGCGCGCTCGTCCTCATGGGCGAGGGCACCGCGACCGGCCCGGACGGCATCGAGAAGCCCGCCGCCGAACTGCTCGCCGCCGCCGGGATCGAGCCCGTCGAGCTGCTGGAGAAGGAGGGCCTGGCCCTCATCAACGGCACCGACGGCATGCTCGGCATGCTGGTGATGGCCATCGCCGACCTCCAGCGGCTGTTCACCACCGCCGACATCACCGCCGCGATGACCCTGGAGGCACTGCTCGGCAGCGACAAGGTGCTCGCCCCCGAGCTGCACGCCCCGATCCGCCCGCACCCGGGCCAGGCGCTGAGCGCCGCCAACATGCTCGCCGTCCTCCAGGACTCCGGCCTCACCGGCCACCACCAGGACGACGCGCCGCGGGTCCAGGACGCGTACTCGATCCGCTGCGCCCCGCAGGTCGCCGGCGCCGGCCGGGACACCCTGACCCACGCCCAGCTGGTCGCCTCCCGCGAGCTGGCCGCCTCGGTGGACAACCCGGTGGTCCTGCCGGACGGCCGGGTCGAGTCCAACGGCAACTTCCACGGCGCCCCCGTCGCGTACGTCCTGGACTTCCTCGCCATCGCCGCCGCCGACCTCGGCTCGATCTCCGAGCGCCGCACCGACCGGCTGCTCGACAAGGCCCGCTCGCACGGCCTGCCGGCCTTCCTGGCCGACGACCCGGGCGTGGACTCCGGCCTGATGATCGCCCAGTACACCCAGGCGGCGCTGGTCAGTGAGAACAAGCGGCTCGCCGTCCCGGCCTCGGTCGACTCCATCCCGTCCTCCGCGATGCAGGAGGACCACGTGTCGATGGGCTGGTCGGCCGCGCGCAAGCTGCGCCAGGCCGTCGACAACCTCGGCCGGATCCTGGCCGTCGAACTCACCGCCGCCGCCCGCGCGCTGGAGATCCGTCAGCAGGCCGACTCGGCCGGCCGGATCGCCCCGGCCACCGCGGCGGCGATGGCCGCCGCCCGCGAAGCCGGGGTCGGCGGCGCCGGCCGCGACCGCTTCCTCTCGCCGGACCTGGAGGCCGCCGCCGCGCTGGTCGCCTCCGGTGACCTGGTGCGGGCCGTCGAGCAGGTCACCGGCCCGCTGGCCTGACGGTCACTGCGGCCCCGCGCCGCGGGGCGGCCGGGACTCAGTCCCAGTCGCCCCGCGGCCGGCGCTCCTCGCGGTCGCGGTCGTCGCGGCCGCGGCGCTCGCCGAACGCGGCGGCGAAGTTGACCCCGACGATGCCCGCCCAGCAGATCAGCAGACCGGCGAAGCCGCCGTGCGTGGGATCGGCGGCGATCGCGGTCAACGGGATGCCGAAGACCAGCGAGGCCACCGCCAGCCCGGTGCCGGGGCGCTTGCCGTTCCAGCCCTGGCGGCGCGAGCGGTGGTGGCGGTCGCGGTACGGGTGCGACTCGTCGTCGTCCAAGCGCCGGGCCACGGAGCGTTCGACCCGCGCGTCCAGGCGGGCGTCGAGACGCTTCATGAAGGAGTCGACGAGCTCGTCCTCGTACTCCTTGCCGAGCTCCTTGCGGGCCTGGAGGGTGGCGTCGAGGTCGCGCCGCAGATCGTCCTGGCGAGTGTCCATGGGGTACAGCCTGGCCCCGGCGCGGCGCCCGGTCCATCCGTTCGCGGGGGAAACCGGGCAGGCTCAGGGAGAAATCAGGGTTACCCCGAGCCGGACCGGGTCCGCGGACCCGGTCCCGTCCCGTTCCGTCCGACCCTCGGGACGTCCCACCGGGCGTCCCGCCGTACGAGACGTCTTTGCCAGGCGCGGCGCGCTGCTGCACAGTCGTCGTCCGAACCGCTCGCATCCGGAGGTACCGCTGATGACCGCCACCGACGAGACCGGCAGCGTAGGCCCCTCCGCCCGACTGCTCCAGCTGTTCGAGGGGCACCGGCTGACGCCGACCCAGCGCCGGATCGCGCACTCGCTGGTGCGGCATGCCACCGAGGCGCCGTTCCTGTCCAGCGTGGAGGTCGCCGAACTCGCCGGCGTCAGCCAGCCGTCCGTCACCCGCTTCGCGGTCGCGCTCGGCTACGACGGCTACCCGGCGCTGCGCAAGCAGCTCCGCGAACTCGGCGGAGGAGAGCCCACCGCGCCCGAGACCCCGGACGACGCGGTCCGCAACGAGCACCAGCAGGCCGTACTCGCCGAGATCGCCCACCTGCGCCACCTCGCCGAACTCCTCGCCGACCCGGAACCGATCACCCGGGCCGCCCGACTGCTCGCGGCCTCCCGCCCGCTGCCGGTGCTCGGCCTGCGGGCCGCCTCGGCGCAGGCCCGCGGCTTCGCCTACTTCGCCGCCAAGGTCCACCCCGACATCCGGCTGCTGGACGAGGGCGGCAGCATGCTCGCCGACCGGCTGGAACAGGCCGCCGCGGCCGGGGCGACCGCGCTGCTCTGCTTCGCGCTGCCGCGCTACCCGCGCGAGCTGATGGACGCGCTGGCGGTGGCCCGCGACTGCAGGCTGACGGTGCTCACCGTCGCCGACAGCGCCTTCGCGCCGGTCGCCAAGCTGTCCGACCTGATGCTGCCGGCCGCCGTCGGCACCGGACTGGTCTTCGACACCGCGTGCGCGCCGATGATGCTCGGCCGGGTGCTGCTCCAGAGCATGTGCGACGAACTCCCGGGAGCGGAAGCCCGGTTGGAGGCGATCGAGCAGTCGGCGACGGCGCGCGGCCTCTTCCTGGAGTAACCGCGGCCGGCCGGGAGAGCCGCGGTTCGCGGCGGCCGCGGGGGAGTAGCCGTCACGAACCCGGGCATCCCCTCCTACAGGGGGTGCCGCCCATGCGCGTGATCCACGAGATGAAGTTCGTCGCCCGCCTGTCCTCGGGTGCCGACGAATGGTCCTGCCCCGCCTGCGGACGCCGCGTCACCCTGCGGCGCCTGCCCGAACCCGAACTGACCGTCCTCGACCCGGGTGACGACTCCGCCGTCCACGTCGGCGTCATCGAACCCGACGCCCGGGCCGCCGAGGCCGCCGAGAAGTACGGCCTGGGCCCCGTCCAGAACATCCCCCGCCCGCCGTCCCCGCCCGCCCCGGACGCCGACGACCGCCGCTGGCTCGCCGAGATCGGCATCGACTGGGACGGCGGCGCGGCGGCCTGAAGGTGCTCAGCGCCGGGGCGCGTAGATCGGCAGTTCGGTGGTCCGGAGCTCGGTGGGCAGCGGGGCGGTGAGCGGAATTGGCTCGCCGTACTTGCCGTGCAGCACGCCCTGGTACTCGCCGTCGCGCGGATGCGTGTAGAGCGTCCAGGTGCCGTCGCGCGGGTCGGCGGCGACCAGCACGGCCACACCCGCGATGGCGTACCACTCGGTCTTGGCGGCGATGCCGCTGATCCGCTCGGAGCTGGAGATCACCTCCAGGGCGAAGGCGACGTCACGCGGGTCTGCCAGCCATTCGTCGTCGTCGCCCCAGTCCTTCGGGAAGACGACCAAGTCGGGGGTCGCGTAGTCGTCGTCGTCATCGGGCATGAAGATCGACGAGTTCTCGTAGACGCGAAGATCGCCGGGCAGCTTCGGGATGAGCTGGTCTCGTAGGACCTGCACGGTGCCCGCGTGCTTGCCGCGAGGAGTCGGGGACGCCACCAGGGTTCCTCCGATGATCTGGACGCGAAGTCCTGTGCGCTGCTCGATCTCCTCCGCCACATCCCGGAGTCTGCCCGGTCGCACGGTGATGGCCGTCATCGTGCCCTCCGCTCCCTGGTACTGGGCCGAGTGGCTGGTGTTCGCCGGGTTCAGGCTGGCGCGCCAAGTCGGCCGGTGCCGGGGCTGATCGGATGGTTCCGGGGTCTGGTCGAAAGTGGCTTGTTTAGTTATATTCAATCGAACCGAACATGAATGAATCCATCCGCAGGAAGGCCGGGACTATGGCGCAGCAGCAGGCGAGCGGACCGCGCGAGGTGCGCGCGGCGCGCGGCACGGGTCTGACGACGCAGGGGTGGCAGCAGGAGGCCGCCCTGCGGATGCTGATGAACAACCTCGACCCCGAGGTGGCCGAGCACCCCTCGAAGCTGGTCGTGTACGGCGGCACCGGCAAGGCCGCGCGGGACTGGCGCTCCTTCGACGCCATGGTGCGGACGCTGCAGGGCCTGAAGCAGGACGAGACCATGCTGGTCCAGTCCGGCCGCCCGGTCGGCGTGATGCAGACCCACGAGTGGGCGCCGCGCGTACTGATCGCCAACTCCAACCTCGTCGGCGACTGGGCGAACTGGGAGGAGTTCCGCCGGCTGGAGAGCCTCGGGCTCACCATGTACGGCCAGATGACCGCCGGCTCCTGGATCTACATCGGCACCCAGGGCATCCTCCAGGGCACCTACGAGACCTTCGCCGCCGTCGCCAACAAGCGGTTCGCCGGTTCGCTGGAGGGCACCATCACCCTCACCGCCGGCCTCGGCGGGATGGGCGGCGCCCAGCCGCTGGCCGTCACCATGAACGGCGGCGTGGCGATCTGTATCGACTGCGACCCGTCCCGGATCGCCCGCCGGATCGAGCACCGCTACCTGGATGTCGAGGCCAAGGACCTCGGCCACGCGCTGGAGCTGGCCACCGCCGCCCGCGACCGGAAGCAGCCGCTCTCCATCGGCCTGCTGGGCAACGCCGCCGAGCTCTTCCCGCAGCTGCTCGCGATGGACGCGCCGATCGACATCGTCACCGACCAGACCAGCGCCCACGACCCGCTCAGCTACCTGCCGGTCGGCGTCGCCTTCGACGACATGGCGGACTACGCGGCCGCCAAGCCGGCCGAGTTCACCGAGCGGTCGCGCGAGTCGATGGCCCGGCACGTCGAGGCGATGGTCGGCTTCCTGGACCGCGGCGCCGAGGTCTTCGACTACGGCAACTCGATCCGCGGCGAGGCCCAGCTGGCCGGCTACGACCGCGCGTTCGCCTTCCCCGGCTTCGTCCCGGCGTACATCCGCCCGCTGTTCTGCGAGGGCAAGGGCCCGTTCCGCTGGGCGGCCCTGTCCGGCGACCCGCAGGACATCCACAAGACCGACAAGGCCGTCCTCGACCTCTTCCCGGAGAACGAGTCGCTGGCCCGCTGGATCAAGCTGGCCCAGGAGAAGGTGCACTTCCAGGGCCTGCCCGCGCGCATCTGCTGGCTCGGCTACGGCGAGCGCGACAAGGCCGGCGAGCGCTTCAACGACATGGTCGCCTCGGGCGAGCTGTCCGCGCCGATCGTGATCGGCCGCGACCACCTGGACTGCGGCTCGGTCGCCTCCCCGTACCGGGAGACCGAGGCGATGCTGGACGGCTCCGACGCGATCGCCGACTGGCCGCTGCTCAACGCCATGGTCAACGTCGCCTCCGGTGCCTCCTGGGTCTCCATCCACCACGGCGGCGGCGTCGGCATCGGCCGCTCGATCCACGCCGGCCAGGTCACCGTCGCCGACGGCACCGCGCTGGCCGGGGAGAAGATCCGCCGGGTGCTCACCAACGACCCGGGCATGGGCGTCATCCGGCACGTGGACGCCGGCTACGACCGGGCCACCGAGGTCGCCGACGAGCGCGGGGTCCGTGTCCCGATGGGCGAGCTGTGAGCGCGCCGACCGGTCGACGGGGCGACTCGCGGAACGCGGGCGCCGGGTGCGGCGAGGCCGTCGCGTGACCGCTTCGTTCGAACAGATGTGGGCGGAGCTGCTCCCGGTGGGCCGCTCCGCCTCCTCCGGCGGCTACCGCCGCTTCGCCTGGAACTCCGCCGACGCCGAGTGCCGCGCCTGGTTCGAGCAGCAGGCCCGCGACCGCGGCCTGGCGTACGAGCTGGACCGCAACGGCAACCAGTGGGCCTGGCTGGGCGACCCGCGGGCCGGCGGGGCCGTCGTCACCGGCTCGCACCTGGACTCCGTCCCGGACGGCGGCGCCTTCGACGGCCCGCTCGGGGTGGTCTCCTCCTTCGCGGCGCTGGACGAACTCCGGGCGCGGGGTGCCGGGTTCAGCCGCCCGCTGGCGATCGTCAACTTCGGTGACGAGGAGGGCGCCCGGTTCGGCGTGGCCTGCATCGGCTCCCGGCTGACCGCCGGGGTGCTCTCCCGCGAGGCCGCGTACGAGCTGCGCGACGCGGACGGCGTCCGGCTGCCCGACGCGATGGAGCGGGCCGGCTACGACCCGACCGCGATCGGCGCGGACGACGACCGGCTGTCGAGGATCGGCGCCTTCGTCGAACTCCACGTCGAGCAGGGCCGCTACCTCGACGAGGGGCAGCCGGTCGGCGTGGCCGGGGCGATCTGGCCGCACGGCCGCTGGCGGTTCGACTTCCACGGCGAGGCCAACCACGCCGGCACCACCCGGATCGAGGACCGCCGCGACCCGATGCTGACGTACGCCAACACCGTGCTCGCCGCCCGCAAGAAGGCGCGGCAGTCGGGGGCCCTGGCCACCTTCGGCAAGGTCGCGGTCGAGCCCAACGGCACCAACGCGATCGCCTCGCTGGTGCGCGGCTGGCTGGACTCCCGGGCGGCCGACGAGCGCACCCTGACCGCGCTGGTCGCCGAGATCGAGCAGGCCGCCGCCGAGCGCGGCGAGCGCGACGGCGTCCGGGTCGAGCTGACCCGCGAGTCCTACACCCCGGTGGTGGAGTTCGACGGCCCGCTGCGCGACCGGCTCGCCAAGCGCCTGGACGCCCCGGTGCTGCCCACCGGCGCGGGACACGACGCCGGGATCCTGGCGTCCGCGATCCCGACCGCCATGCTGTTCGTGCGCAACCCCAGCGGCGTCTCGCACTCCCCGGCCGAGCACGCCGAGGTGGCCGACTGCCTGGCCGGGGTCACCGCCCTCGCCGACGTACTGGAGGACTTGGCGTGCCATTGACCGCAGTGAGCTACTGGGCGCAGTACGCGTGGCTGCCGCACCCCAACGGGCCGGTGGTCGAGCAGGACGTGCTGATCGCCACCGGCCCCGGCGGCCTGGTCACCTCGGTGACGCCGGACAGCGGGCCCTGCCCGCCCGGCGCCGTCCGCCTCGACGGGCTGCTGCTGCCCGGCCAGGCCAACGCCCACTCGCACGCCTTCCACCGGGCGCTGCGCGGGCACGTGCAGGTCGGCTCCGGCACCTTCTGGACCTGGCGCGACACCATGTACCGGTTCGCCGGCGCGCTCGACCCGGACGGCTACCTGGAGCTCGCCACCGCCGTCTACGCCGAGATGGCGCTGGCCGGGATCACCGCCGTCGGCGAGTTCCACTACCTGCACCACGCGCCGGGCGGCGTCCGCTACGCCGACCCGAACGCGATGGGCGAGGCGCTGATCGAGGCCGCCGCCCGGGCCGGCATCCGGATCACCCTGCTGGACACCTGCTACCTGTCCGCCGGCTTCGGCGCCGAGCCGACCAAGCCGCAGCAGCGGTTCAGCGACGGCGACGCGCAGGCCTGGGCCGAGCGGGCGGGCGCGCTCAAGCCGCGCGAGCACGCCCGGATCGGCGCCGCCATCCACTCCGTCCGGGCCGTCCCGGCCGAACAGCTGGGCACCGTCGCGCAGTGGGCGGCGGAGCGCGGGGCGCCGCTGCACGTCCACCTGTCCGAGCAGACCGCCGAGAACGAGGCCTGCCTCGCCGCGCACGGCGTCACCCCGACCCGGCTGCTCGCCGACCACGGCGCGCTCGGCCCGCGCACCTCGGCCGTGCACGCCACGCACCTCACCGACGAGGACGTCAAGCTCCTCACCGGCACCTCCACCACCGTCTGCATGTGCCCCACCACCGAGCGGGACCTCGCGGACGGCATCGGCCCGGCCCGCCGGCTCGCCTCGGCGGGCAGCCCGATCACCCTGGGCAGCGACAGCCACGCGGTCGTCGACCCGTTCGAGGAGGCCCGCGCGCTGGAGCTGGACGAGCGGCTGCGCACCCGGACCCGCGGGCACTGGACGGCCAACGCGCTGCTGCGGGCCGGCACCGAGGACGGGCACGCCTCGCTCGGCTGGCCGGAGGCCGGGCGGGTCGAGGCCGGGGCGCTCGCCGACTTCACGGTGATCGCGCTGGACTCGGTCCGGACGGCGGGCCCGCCGCCGCGGCTCGGCGCCGAGATCGCGGTCTTCGCGGCCTCGGCGGCGGACGTGCGGCACGTGGTGGTCGGCGGCCGGCACGTGGTCCGGGACGGCGTGCACCAGCTGGTGGCCGACGTGCCGGGCGCCCTGCGGTCCGCCATCCGCGCGCTGGACTACTGAGCACACCCGACCCTTGAACCCCTTGTCCACCCTCCTCCGGAAGGCCTTGTCTTGAGCACCAGGACCACCTTGATCACGGGCATCGGCAGCCTGGTCACCAACGACCCCGGTCAGGGCGCCGGTCCGCTGGGACTGCTGACCGACGCGGCCGTGGTGGTGGAGGGCGCCACCGTCGCCTGGGTCGGCCCGGCCGCGCAGGCCCCGGCCGCGGACGAGCGCTTCGACGCCGGGGGCCGGGCCGCGCTGCCCGGCTTCGTCGACTCGCACGCCCACCTGGTGTTCGCGGGCGACCGCACCGCCGAGTTCAACGCCCGGATGTCCGGGCAGGCGTACACGGCGGGCGGGATCCGCACCACGGTGGCGGCCACCCGGGCGGCGAGCGACGCCGAGCTGGACGCCAACCTGGCCCGGTTCGTCCGGGAGGCGGTGCGCCAGGGCACCACCACCGTCGAGTGCAAGTCCGGCTACGGCCTGACGGTCGAGGACGAGGCCCGGGCGCTGCGGATCGCCGCGCGGCACACCCCGGAGACCACCTACCTGGGGGCGCACGTGGTGGCCCCCGAGTACGCCGAGGACCCGGCCGGGTACGTCGACCTGGTCACCGGCGAGATGCTGGACGCCTGCGCTCCGCACGCCCGCTGGGTGGACGTGTTCTGCGAGAAGGGCGCCTTCGACGGCGACCAGGCGCGGGCGGTCCTGACCGCCGGCATCGAGCGCGGCCTCACCCCCCGGGTGCACGCCAACCAGCTCTCGTACGGGCCCGGCGTGCAGCTCGCGGTCGAGCTGGGGGCCGCCTCGGCGGACCACTGCACCCACCTGACGGACGAGGACGTGGCGGCGCTGGCCGGCTCGGCGACGGTCGCGACGCTGCTGCCGGGGGCGGAGTTCTCCACCCGGGCCGAGTACCCGAGCGGGCGCCGGCTGCTGGACGCGGGCGCGGTGGTGGCGCTGTCCACCGACTGCAACCCGGGCTCCAGCTTCACCAGCTCGATGGCGTTCTGCATCGCGGTCGCGGTGCGGGAGATGGGCATGACGCCGGACGAGGCGGTCCGGGCGGCCACCCTGGGCGGCGCCCAGGCGCTGCGGCGCAGCGACGTCGGCGTGGTCGCCCCCGGGGCCCGGGCCGACCTGCTGCTGCTGGACGCGCCCTCGCACGTCCACCTGGCCTACCGGCCGGGCGTGCCGCTGACGGCGGCGGTCTGGCGCGCGGGCGTGCGCGAGGTGTGAGCCGGACCGCCGACGGGCGGGAAAACGGCCGGGGCCGCCGCGGATCTCAGGAATCCACGGCGGCCCCGGAGTCGTGAGCCGGTCGTCAGGGGGTCAGCGGACGTCGCCCATGAGGGCCTGGACCCGCTTGCGGTAGGTGTAGACCGCGAAGCCCGCGAGGACCGCGAGCGCGGCCTGGGTCGCGATGATCCCGGTGCCGTCGAGGTTGACGCCGGCCAGCGAGAGCAGGCTGGTGGTGCAGTCACCGGCGGTGACGGCGAGGAACCAGACGCCCATCATCTGGGAGGCGTACTTCCGGGGCGCCATCTTGGTGGTGACCGAGAGGCCGACCGGGGAGAGGCACAGCTCGCCGATGGTCTGGATCAGGTAGATCGAGACCAGCCACATCGGGGAGACGGTGGTGCCGCCGTCCGCCATGTTCATCGGGACGATGAAGATGAAGAACGAGGCGCCGATCAGGGCCAGGCCGATCGAGAACTTCACGATCGTGTTCGGCTCCTTGTCCCGGCGGGACAGCCACAGCCACAGGAAGGCGAAGAGCGGCGCGAGCGCCATCACGAACAGCGGGTTCAGCGACTGGTACCAGGTGGCCGAGAAGCCGAAGCCGAACAGGTTGTCGGCGGTCTTCTTGTCCGCGAACAGGGAGAGGGTCGACCCGCCCTGGTCGTAGATCATCCAGAAGATGGCGGCGGCGGCGAAGAACCAGATGTACGCGGACATCTTGGACTGCTCGCCGGGGCTGAGGTCCTTGTCGCGCTTGATCCGGACCAGCACGGCGACCGGGATGAGCAGACCGGCGACGGTCAGCGGGACCAGGGCCCAGTTCAGCGTGTAGACGCCCATCGCGACGATGGCGGCGTAGAAGGCGGCGACGGCCAGGACCGTCACGCCGGCCTTCACCAGCAGGCTCTTGCGCTCCGCGGGCATCAGCGGGTTCGGGACCTCGCTGCTCCGCGGGTCCAGGTGGCGGCTGCCGAGCAGGAACTGCACCAGGCCGAAGGCCATGCCGACCGCGGCCAGGCCGAAGCCCAGGTGCCAGTTGTACTCCTTGCCGATCGTTCCGATGATGAACGGAGCGACGAAGGCGCCGAGGTTGATGCTCATGTAGAAGACGGTGAAGCCACCGTCGCGGCGCGGGTCGTCGGGGCCGTTGTACAGGTGGCCGACCATCGTGGAGATGTTGGCCTTCAGCAGCCCGGAGCCGAGCGCGACCAGGAGCAGGCCGAGGAAGAACGCGGCCTGGCCCGGGACGGCCAGCGCGATGTGGCCGCTCATGATCACGAACCCGGCGATCGCCACCGTCTTGCGGGCGCCCCAGACCCGGTCGCCGAACCAGCCGCCGGGGTAGGCCATGAGGTAGACCATCGAGACGTAGACGGAGTAGACCGCCGTCGCCAGCGCCGCCGACTTGGCGAGGCCGCCGCCCTGGCTGCCGACGGCAGCGTCGGCGCCACCGGAGACCAGGTAGTAGATGAGCAGGGCGCGCATGCCGTAGTAGGAGAAGCGCTCCCACATCTCGGTCATGAACAGCGTGGCAAGCCCTCGGGGGTGGCCGAGGAAGGTCTTGCCGCTGCGAGGGGCCGACGCGAGGTCGGCGTCCCGGGTGGTAGACGCCATGAGTCGTGGTTCCTTGCCTGACAGCGTCCGCCTAGGGGGGTGGCGGCGGACGTGGACGAAACCACTCTACGTGGCGACATTTGGCTCTATCAGATGACAAAAACCACAGATGAGGTAGAGGAATGGCAAAGTGATCAGCAGATCTTACCGATTGATCCATGGCAAATAGGCTTGTCTTCCTTCGGAATCAAGATCCGGAAGGGGATTCTTCGCCGAACGGACGGCCTGTCACGCCCCGTTGGGCTCAGCGGGATGCTTGTATAACGATCACGCTCTGTGAACTACCTCACAGGGCGTACGGGCATACCCCGGCGGACTACCATCACCACATGACCTGTGTGCTGCTTGCCGAGGATGATCCGGCGATCTCCGAACCGCTCGCCCGGGCCCTGCGACGCGAGGGCTATGAGGTGCTCGTCCGCGAGGACGGTCCCACCGCGCTGGCCGCCGGCCTCACCGAGGAGGTCGACCTCGTCGTCCTGGACCTCGGTCTGCCCGAGATGGACGGCCTGGAGGTCTGCCGCCGGCTGCGCGCCGACGGCAAGAGCTGCCCCGTCCTGGTGCTCACCGCCCGCGCGGACGAGGTGGACACCGTGGTCGGCCTGGACGCCGGCGCCGACGACTACGTCACCAAGCCCTTCCGCCTGGCCGAACTGCTCGCCCGCGTCCGGGCCCTGCTCCGGCGCGGCAACGTCGACCAGCTCACCACCGGCGCGCACGGGGTGAAGATCGACATCGAGTCCCACCGCGCCTGGCTCGGCGAGGAGGAGCTCACCCTCTCCGCCAAGGAGTTCGAGCTGCTGCGCGTCCTGGTCCGGGACGCCGGCCGGGTGGTCACCCGCGAGGAGATCATGCGCCAGGTCTGGGACACCACCTGGTGGACCTCCACCAAGACCCTGGACATGCACATCTCCTGGCTCCGCAAGAAGCTCGGCGACGACGCGGCCAACCCGCGCTACATCGCCACCGTGCGCGGCGTGGGCTTCCGGTTCGAGAAGAATTAGCCCCGTACGGGGATCGCGGCCGGACGGCGGCCGATGCAACGGAACACCTCGGGGAGCGGCAGCGTGAAACGCCGGATGATCAACTCGCTGCTGGGCGTCGTCCTGGTGGTGGTCGTGGTGTTCTGCGTGCCGCTCGCCCTGGTGGAGAAGCGCACCATCGTCAACTCGGCCCAGGACCGGGTCGACGCCGCCGCCGTCCGGGTGCTCGCCCTGGTCGAGAGCCGGATCGCGGCGGGCGAGCCGGTCACCACGGGGAGGGCGTTCGAGAGCCAGGTCACCGAAGGCAGCTACGTCGAGGTGCAGGTGCCAGGCCAGCAGGTGGTCTCGGCCGGTGAGCGCCCGGCCGGCGACCACCTGCTGAAGGCGGTCGAACGCGGCAACAGCGGCGAGACCGTGACCGTCGAGCAGTCCCGCGAGGACGTCGACCACGAGATCGCCAACAACCTGCTGCTGCTCGGCGTGGTCGCCCTGCTCGCGGTCCAGGCCGCCGTGGCCCTCGCGGTCTGGCAGGCCAAACGGCTCGCCCGGCCGCTCACCGACCTCGCCGAGACCGCCGAGCGGCTCGGCTCCGGCGACCCCCGCCCGCGCGACCGCCGCTACGGGGTGCCCGAGCTCGACCGGGTCGCCGAGGTGCTGGACACCAGCGCCGAGCGGATCGCCCGGATGCTCACCGCCGAGCGCCGGCTCGCCGCCGACGCCTCGCACCAGCTCCGCACCCCGCTCACCGCGCTCTCCATGCGGCTGGAGGAGATCACCGCCGTCGCCGAGGACCCGGAGACGGTCAAGGAGGAGGCGGCCATCGCCCTCCAGCAGGTCGAGCGGCTCACCGACGTCGTCCAGCGGCTCCTCACCACCCAGCGCGACCCGCGCAGCCCCACCGCGGTCGCCTTCGACCTGGACGAGGTCATCAAGCAGCAGGTCGAGGAGTGGGGCCCGACCCTGCGCGAACAGGGCCGGGTGCTGTCCCTGGAGGGCCTGCACGGGATCACCGCCGTGGGCACCCCCGGGACGGTCGCCCAGGTGCTGGCCACCCTGATCGAGAACTCCCTGATGCACGGCGCCGGGACGATCACCCTGCGGGTCCGGCCGTCCGGCACCTCGGTGGTGGTCGAGGTGCAGGACCAGGGCGCCGGAGTGCCGCCGGACCTCGGCAACCGGGTGTTCGAGCGCGCGGTCAGCGGCCGCAACTCCACCGGCATCGGCCTCGCGGTCGCCCGCGACCTCGCGGAGGCGGACGGCGGGCGGCTCGAACTGCTCTCGCTGAAGCCTGCCGTGTTCGCGCTCTTCCTCGGGCGCAGCCACGAGGACTGAGGCCTCGCGGCGCGGGCCCTTCGCCGTCGGCGTTCAGGCCCCGCGCCGTCGGCGTTCAGGCGCCGGGCGCCACGCCGAGCCGGCGCATCAGGTCCAGCACGTCCCACTGCCACCAGCCCTCGCAGATCTTCCCGTCCTCGAAGCGGAACGTGGTCGTGCCGTGGCCGACCACCGACCGGCCGGTGTTCGGCACGCCCATGAAGTCGGCCTTCTGGGTGGCGTGCCAGGTCCACCGGGTGGCGACCTCGCCGCCCTCGGCGATCTGGCTCTCGGTGACGAAGTCGAAGTCGAAGGCGGCCAGGTAGCCGCCGCAGCGCTCCCGGAACGCCGGGATGCCGACCGTGTCGCCCTCGCTGCCGTAGTCGTGGTCGCGGTAGCCGGCGGCCATGCAGGCGTCGATGACGCCGAGGTCCCCGTGGGACAGTCCGTCCAGGACCCGGCTCGCGGTGGCCTTGTCGAACCGGGAGTCGCGGACGACGTCCAGGTCGGTGAAGGTCGGCGGCGCGTCGCAGAGCGCCACCATCTCGCGGAAGATCCGGTCGGTCTCGGGCAGTCCGGAGTTGCGCATCGCCTCCTCGTAGGAGGGGAACTCCACGATCTCCACCACGTGCTTGGTGTCGGCGCGGTCGGTGCCGACCACCGCGTGGGCGGCGGTCCGCCTGCCCTCGGTCGCCTCGACCCAGGCGTCCATCAGCCGGTTGAGGTCGTCGAGCCTGTCGGTCTTGCAGTCGATGATCTGGACGAACGCCATGGCGAACCTCCTGGCCCCCTTCGACCATGATCGTCCGCCGGCCGTGCTCGCCCTCGGTCACCACTGTCCTCCGGTGGCGGCGGGGACGGCAAGCCCCGGCGGCCGGGGACCGGCCTGCCGGGGCTCGCGGTGCTGCGGGGGCTGCTCGGCCCGTTTCGCCTGCTCGGCCCGTTCGGGCTGCTCGGCCTACTCGGCCTTGGCGAACCGGGTCCGCTCGGCGGCCAGCATCAGCTCGGCCTGGGCGGCCAGCTCGCGGCCCCCGGCGGCGTCCGCCGTCTGCTGGGCGGGCAGCTCGACCGGCTCCGGCACGGCCTTGAAGACCCAGGTGCGGTACGAGACGAAGCGGAACACGGTGGCCACCGCGAGGCCGATCACCTTGGCGCCCAGCTGCTCGTAGTGCGAGTCCAGCTTGAGGACGTAGACCGAGAAGCCCAGCACGCCGGTCTCGATCAGCATGCCGATGCCGCTGTAGACCAGGAAGAGCGTGATCTCCCGCTTGCGGGAGGCGGCGTCGCGGTCCCGGTACAGCCAGTAGCGGTAGCCCAGGTAGTTGGTCGCGATCGCGATCAGGGTCGCGGCGATGTTGGAGCGCAGCGAGGCCAGGTGCAGGCCGTTGATGCAGACCCAGAAGACGGCGAAGTTGACCACCACGCCGCTCAGGCCGACGATGCCGAACTTCACGACTTCGCCCGTGATCCCACGCATCTTCTGCGCGAGTGGGGTTTTCGAAGCTTCGGTCGTCGCCATACCGGACTGCCTCCATGTGCCTGCGGGACGAAAGGGCTGGACGTGGCGGCGCAGCCGCCCCTTGAGCCCTGCGTGCACGCACATGATCAGACCGCGTAGACCAGGACCTAGCCGTCCAGGCTACCTGCTTCCGCCGAACGGCTGAGCCGCTTGACTCCTGGGTTGATGTCTACGCGCGTCCGCCGTCGAGCGCCCACCAGCGGCTCCATCGCCCCCGACCGGCCCGGATATCCTGGCCAGGTGACTTCCCCGGGCAATGTGAATTTTCCAGTGGTGGGCATGATCGGCGGCGGGCAGTTGGCCCGTATGGCACACCAGGCGGGCATCCCGCTCGGGGTCAGGTTCAAACTCCTCGCCGACACGCCCCAGGACTCCGCCGCACAGGTGGTCTCCGACGTCGTCCTCGGTGACTACCGGGACCTCGACACCCTCCGCGCCTTCGCGGCCGGCTGCGACGTGGTCACCTTCGACCACGAGCACGTTCCGACCGAGCACCTGCGGGCCCTGGAGGCCGACGGCATCGCCGTCCGCCCCGGCCCGGACGCGCTGGTCAACGCCCAGGACAAGGGCGTCATGCGGGCCAAGCTGGACTCCATCGGCGTGCCCTGCCCCCGGCACCGGATCGTCGCCGACCCGGCCGACGTCACCGCGTTCGCCGAGGAGGGCGACGGCTACCCCGTCGTGCTGAAGACCGTCCGCGGCGGCTACGACGGCAAGGGCGTCTGGGTCGTCGACGACGAGCAGGAGGCGCAGGCCCCGTTCCTGGCCGGCGTCCCGGTGCTGGCCGAGGAGAAGGTCGACTTCGTCCGCGAGCTGGCCGCCAACGTGGTCCGCTCGCCCAGCGGCCAGGCCGTCGCCTACCCGGTGGTGGAGAGCGTCCAGGAGAACGGCGTCTGCGCCGAGGTCACCGCCCCCGCGCCGGACCTCGACCCCGCCCTGTCCGACGAGGCCCAGCAGCTCGCCCTGCGGATCGCCGGCGACCTCGGCATCACCGGCCACCTCGCCGTCGAACTGTTCCAGACCAGGGACGGCCGGATCCTCGTCAACGAGCTCGCCATGCGCCCGCACAACTCCGGGCACTGGACCCAGGACGGCGCGGTCACCTCGCAGTTCGAGAACCACCTGCGCGCCGTCCTCGACCTCCCGCTCGGCGACCCCCGGCCGCGCGCCAAGTGGACCGTCATGGTCAACGTGCTCGGCGGCGACTACCCGGACATGTACCACGCCTTCCTGCACTGCATGGCCCGCGACCCCGGCCTGCGGATCCACATGTACGGGAAGGACGTGAAGCCCGGCCGCAAGGTCGGCCACGTCAACGTCTTCGGGGACGACCTCGAAGACGTCCGCGAGCGCGCCCGCCACGCGGCCGCCTACCTGCGAGGAACGATCACCGAATGACCTCCGCCCACCCGTCGCCCGGCCACCACCCCTACTCGGGCGCCGACGCGCACCCCTCCCCGGTCGTCGGCATCGTGATGGGCTCGGACTCGGACTGGCCGGTCATGGAGGCCGCCGCCCAGGCCCTCGACGAGTTCGAGATCCCGTACGAGGTGGACGTCGTCTCCGCCCACCGGATGCCGCGCGAGATGGTCGCCTACGGCGAGAACGCCCACCGCCGCGGACTGAAGGCGATCATCGCGGGCGCCGGCGGCGCGGCCCACCTGCCCGGCATGCTGGCCTCCGTCACCCCGCTGCCCGTCATCGGCGTCCCGGTGCCGCTGCGCTACCTGGACGGCATGGACAGCCTGCTGTCCATCGTCCAGATGCCGGCCGGCGTCCCGGTGGCGACCGTCTCGGTGGCCGGCGCGCGCAACGCGGGCCTGCTCGCGGTGCGGATGCTCGCCGCCTTCGACCCCGAACTCACCGAGCGGATGACCGAGTTCCAGGCCGAGCTGAACAACCAGGCCACCGAGAAGGGCAAGAAGCTCCGGGCCAAGGTCGCCGGATCCTCCTCCTTCGGCTTCGGCAAGTAGGTCCTGTCCGGACAGGTCCCGGCCCGGCCGCCGGTTCGTACCCCCGTAGGGGTGGGGTAGAACAGCTCGCATGACTGCTGACCCGGACCCCCGCACCGCGCTGGACCGCGCCCGCGCCCTGCTGCGCAACGCCCCCGTGGTGGACGGCCACAACGACCTCCCCTGGGCGATGCGCGAGCAGGCCGGGTACGACCTCGGCGCCGTCGACCTCGCCGACGACCAGAGCGACCGCCTGCACACCGACCTCGCCCGCCTCGCGCAGGGCGGGGTCGGCGCGCAGTTCTGGTCCGTCTACGTCCCCGCCTCGCTGGCCGGGGACCACGCGGTGAGCGCCACCCTGGAACAGATCGACTTCGTCCACGCCCTGGTCGAGCGCTACCCCGACCGGCTCCGACTGGCCCGCACCGCCGCCGACATCGAGGCCGCCCGCGCCGACGGCCGGATCGCCTCCCTGATGGGCGCCGAGGGCGGCCACTCCATCGACTGCTCGCTCGCCACCCTGCGCGCCCTCTTCGACCTGGGCGTGCGCTACCTGACGCTCACCCACAACGACAACGTGCCGTGGGCCGACTCGGCCACCGACAAGCCGGTGGCCGGCGGGCTGACCCGCTTCGGCGAGGAAGTCGTCCGCGAGATGAACCGGCTCGGCATGCTGGTCGACCTCTCGCACGTCTCCGCCGACACCATGCGCGACGCCCTGCGGGTCACCGAGGCACCGGTGGTCTTCTCGCACTCCTCCGCCCGCGCCGTCTGCGACCACCCGCGCAACATCCCGGACGACGTGCTCGGCCTGCTGGCCGCCAACGGCGGCGTGGCGATGGCCACCTTCGTCCCGAAGTTCATCCTGCCCGCCGCCATCGAGTGGACCCTGGCCGCCGACGAGAACATGCGCGCCCACGGCTTCCACCCGCTGGACACCACCCCGCCGGCCATGGAACGCCAGTACGCCTTCGAAGCCGCCAACCCGCGCCCGATCGCCACCCCGGCCACCGTCGCCGACCACCTCGACCACATGCGCGAGGTCGCCGGCATCGACCACATCGGCATCGGCGGCGACTTCGACGGCACCGCCTTCCTGCCCGACGGCCTGGACTCGGTGGCCGGCTACCCCAACCTGGTCGCCGAACTCCTGCGCCGCCACTGGTCCGAGGCCGACCTGGCCAAGCTCACCTGGCACAACGCCGTCCGTGTCCTGCGCGACGCCGAATCGGTGGCCGCCGGACTGCGCGCCACCCGCCGCCCGTCCATCGCCACCATCGCCCGACTGGACGGCGACCGCTCCTAACCGAGCAGCGGGATCTCGATGGCCGGGCACTTGTCCATCACCATGGCGAGCCCGGCCGTCCGGGTCCGCCCGTACGCGGCCTCGTCCACCACCCCGAGCTGGAACCAGACCGCCTTCGCCCCGGCCGCCACCGCCTGGTCGGCCACCTCCCCGGCCAGGGCGCTGTTCACGAACACGTCCACCACGTCGACCGGGAACGGGATCTCGGCGAGCGAGGCGTAGCCCTGCTCGCCGAGGACCGTCTCGGCCTTCGGGTGGACGGGAACGATCCGCTTGCCGTACTTCTGCAGCACCCGGGCCACCCCGTAGGCGGCCCGGGAGGTGTTGTTCGACAGGCCCACCACGGCCCAGGTGTCCCCGGTGCCGGTGAGGATCCCGCGGACCGTCGCTTCATCGCCGTAACTCGTCATGCCGGTGGGAACGCCGGGCGGCGGTGCGGGATTCCGGGGCCGCGCCGAAAGGGTGCCGCGCCGGAGGGGTGTCGCGCCGGAGGGGTGCCGGGGCAAGGTCAGCTGGGGCGGCCCAGGGCGCGGTAGGTCCAGCCGGCGGCGCGCCAGGCATCGGCGTCGAGGACGTTGCGGCCGTCGAGGAGGCGGCGCTCGGCGACCACGGCGCCCAGCTCGGCCGGGTCCAGCTCGCGGAACTCGGACCACTCGGTGAGGTGCAGGACGACGTGGGCGCCCTCGGCTGCCTCCAGGGCGGACCCGGCGTACGCGAGGGAGGGGAACATCTTGCGGGCGTTGTCCACGGCCTTCGGGTCGTAGACGGTGACCTGGGCGCCCTGGAGCTGGATCTGGGCGGCCACGTTGAGGGCGGGGGAGTCCCGGATGTCGTCCGAGTTCGGCTTGAACGCGGCGCCGAGGACGGCGACCCGGCGGCCCAGGAAGCCGCCGCCGCACTGCTCCCGGGCCAGTTCGACCATCCGGGAGCGGCGCCGCATGTTGATCGAGTCGACCTCGCGCAGGAAGGCCAGCGCCTGGTCGGCGCCGAGCTCGCCGGCCCGGGCCATGAAGGCGCGGATGTCCTTGGGCAGGCAGCCGCCGCCGAAGCCGAGGCCGGAGTTGAGGAACTTGCCGCCGATCCGCTCGTCGAAGGCGAGCGCCTTGCTGAGCTGGGTGACGTCCGCGCCGGCCGCCTCGCAGACCTCGGCCATCGCGTTGATGAAGGAGATCTTGGTGGCCAGGAAGGAGTTGGCGGCGGCCTTGACCAGTTCGGCGGTCGCGTAGTCGGTGGCCATGAACGGCACCCCGGCGGCGATCGGCTCGGCGTACACCTCGCGCAGCAGCCGCTCGGCCCGCTCGCTCCGGGTGCCGACCACGATCCGGTCCGGCCGCAGGGTGTCCTGGACGGCGAAGCCCTCGCGCAGGAACTCCGGGTTCCAGGCGAGTTCGGCGCCCTCGCCGACGGGTGCCAGCGCGGCCAGCCGCTCGGCGAGCCGGCTCGCCGAGCCGACCGGGACGGTCGACTTGCCGACTACCAGGACCGGGCGGGTCAGGTGCGGGGCGAGCTGCTCGATCGCGGCGTCGACGTACGACATGTCGGCGGCGAACTCGCCCTTGCGCTGCGGGGTGTTGACGCAGACGAAGTGCACGTCGCCGAACTCGGCGGCCTCCTGGGCGGAGGTGGTGAAGCGCAGCCGCCCGGTTGATTTCTCGTGCCCGGCCACGTGCTTGAGCAGCAGTTCGGACAGCCCCGGCTCGTACATCGGGACGCGGCCGGCGGAGAGGGTGGCGATCTTCTCGGGGTCGATGTCCAGGCCCAGCACCTCGAAGCCGAACTCGGCCATCGCGGCGGCATGCGTGGCGCCGAGGTAGCCGGTGCCGATCACGGAGATGCGGAGGGTCACGGGTTCTCCCTGGATGCGGACTCGACCGGCCTGGTCGCGGACTCTGCCGGTACGGATTCCCCTGATGCTATCCGCCCCGCCCGGACGCACGGGGATCGCCCGCACGCCCCGGACAGCGGGCAGCCGCGGGCCGGCGCCCCGGGGCCGCCGCCGAACGCCGGCCGGCCCACGCACCGGCGCCCCGGCCGGCCGCCCACCGCTCCCGCGGGGGACGGTCGGCCGGGGCGCCGCCGTCAGTGGCCGTCAGGCCGCCGCCCGCTGCGGGAAGCCGTCCAGTCCGGCCGGGTCGTGGCCCAGCCCGGCGGGCCCGGTCCAGTCGAAGGCCCGGTAGACCGCCGGCCCCAGCAGGCTCTCCGCGACCTGTTCGCGCAGCCGGTTGGTGGTGAACCCGCCGATCACGTTCATCTGGGCGTCCCGGTACATCCGTTCCACCTCGTGGCCCGGGGTGACGCCGGCCGCGCCGTGGATCTGCACGGCCCGCGCGGCGACCTCGACGCCCATCTCGGTGGCGTAGATCTTGAGCATCGCGATCCGGTCCCGCGCCGACTGTCCGGCGGCGCGTTCCACCGCCACCCGCTGGGCGAGCAGCCGGGCGGCGTCGATCTGCGCGCGGGAGTCGGCGAGCTGGGCCTGGACCCCCTCCATGTGCCCGAGCGGCCGGCCGAAGGAGACCCGCTCCCGGGCGTGCCGGACGGAGGCGGCCAGCGCGGCCTCGGCCAGGCCGATCGCGGCGAAGGAGTTCTTCAGCCAGCCCCAGGCCATGGTCTCGGCCAGTTCCTCGATCGGCACCGGCACGATGTCGTCCTCGCCGATCAGGGCGTCGTCGAAGATCAGCCCGCCCCAGGGCATGCCGCGCAGGCCCATCCGCGGGATCTCGTAGCGGTGCACCCCGGGCTGGAAGAGGTCCACGAAGGCCAGGCACCAGGCGGGTCCGTCGTCCCCGGGCAGGCGCTCGCGGCGGGCGACCACGACCGCCAGGTCGGCATTCGGGGCGTTGGTGATCTTGGACTTCTCGCCGCGGATCAGGAAGCCGCCGCCGGCCGGCCCGGCCGGGCGGACCTTGGTGCGGAAGGTGCCCGAGTCGCTGCTCGCGGTGGTCTCGGCCACCGCGAAGGCGGCCAGCCGCTCACCGGACAGCAGCGGCTCCAGCAGCCGCCGGTGCTTGTCGGGGTCGCCGTAGGTGGAGATCAGTTTGACGCACAGCAGGGCCGACACGGTCGCCGACCAGTAGGTGCTCGGGCAGGCCCGGGCGAGTGCCTCCATCGCGGCTGTCTGGGCCAGCGGGGCGGCGCCCGCGCCACCGAGTTCGGGCGGTGAGAACAGCCGGAAGTACCCGCAGTCGCGCAGGTCCTGCCAGTTCTGGCGGGGTATCAGGCCGGACGCGTCGGTGTCGGCGGCCCGGGCCGCGATCCCGGCGAAGCCCGGCACACCCGCGGTGGCGTCGTCGATGCGGTGGTTCATGTCGTTCCTCCTCTTCCCTCTGTCGTGGTGCCGGGCTCAGCCGATGCCCAGGACGGACGCCGCGATCACCGGCCGCAGCACCTCGCTGCCGCCGCCGGTCTCCGCGAAGAACACCGCGTCCCGGCAGATCCGTTCGATCAGGTGGTCGCCGCTGCACTCGGGCGTGCCGGCCAGCCGGGCCGCCCCGTCGGTGACCGTGCGCACCGCGGAGGCCACGAACAGCCGGGCGGAGGCCGCGTCCTGGAGCGACGGGCGGCCGCTGTCGAACTGCGCGGCCGCCCGGTAGACCATGCCCTCGGCGAGCTCGCACCGGATGGCGAGGTCCGCGAGGGTGAAGCGGACGGACTGGCCGTCGGCCAGCGGGCGGCCGAACAGCCGGCGGCTGCGGGCGCCGTCGACGGCGTCCCGGGCCATCGCCCGGATCAGGCCGAGCCAGGGCGCGCTGGTGAAGACCCAGTCCAGCGCCGCCAGCAGCGGTTCCACCTCGTCCGCGGCGCCGCCGACCCGCCCGAGGACGGCGCCCTCCGGCACCCGGCAGCCGTCCAGGATCAGCCGGCCCCACCCGCAGGTGCGCATCGCCGCCGGGCCCGCCTCGCCGACCCGCAGGCCGGGCGCGCCGGCGTCGACCAGGAAGGCCGTCCGGCTGCCGTCCTGGTGCGCGGCGAGGACCAGGAAGTGGTGGGCCACCGGGGCGCCCACCACCAGGTCCAGTTCGCCGTCCAGCACCCAGGCGCCCGGCGAGGCGCCGGCCGGGCGGACGGTCACGCCCGGGTCCAGTGCGGCGCCCTGGGTCTGCCGCAGCGAGACGGAGCCGAACCACTCCGCGGCGGCCATCCGGGGCAGGTAGCGCTCCCGCTGCCGGGGGCTGCCGAAGGCCCGGACCGGCACGGTGGCGAGCGCCACGTGGGTGCCCACCGCGAGGGCCAGCCCGGGGTCGCGGGCGCCCTCGCCCAGCCCTTCCAGCAGGGCGCAGGTCTGCACGGCGGACAGGCCGCCGCCGCCGAACTCGCGCGGCACCAGCGGGCCGGCCAGGCCCGGGCCGGGGTGGGTGTGGGCGAGTTCGGTGAAGAGCATGTGGTCCCAGCGGTTCGCCCGGTCGCGGTCGGCCGAGGTCGGCCGCACGACACGTTCGCCGAGTATTCGGGCGTGCTCGACCCAGGACGGTTCGAAACCTGTGGTGCCGGGATGGGTCGGAGAATTCGGAAAAACCATTCAGATCCCCTTCTCTCCTCTTTCCAGGGCTCAACTCAGGGAAATTCTCGAACACCGTATCGGCCTAGGCACACAAGGCCCATGGCTCTGTCGAAATCCTATCCGGGCAGCACAGTCCAGGGATCGCCGAAACACTCCATGACACTCCCTGACAAACCCCTGACAGAGAAATTGTTGCCGATTCCGCACCCGCTCCACGAGCATTGTCGGCAGCGAGGAAGTAGGAATCAGGCTCCGAAACACGGAGGGAACGCACATGGCATTGTCAGAGCACCAGAGCGCCCCCGAACGGCTGCCCCACCTGTCCGACGCGACCCTGCGGGACTCCGCCCACATGGCCGGCGTGGAGTTCGGCCCCGGGGACGCCGCCCGGATCGCGAAACTGCTGGTCAAGACCGGCGTGGAACTGGTCGAGGTCGGGATGATCTCCGGCCCCTCGTCCAAGGACGCCGATCTGATCACCGCCACCCACGAGGCGATCGGCCCCGAGCGCAGCATGTCCCTGGTCATGGTCCGCGACCGCCAGCAGGTCGCCAAGGCCCTGGACGAGGCCGCGCGCCTCGGCGTGCGGTACGTGATGTTCTCGATCCCGACCTCCGAACAGCACGCCCGGCTCAAACTCGGCTCGCCGAGCCTCAAGTACCTCAACGCGCTGGCCAAGAGCGCCATCGAGATCGCCAAGGGCCACGGTTTCCACGTCACCTTCAGCGGGGAGGACGGCGCCCGCACGCCGAAGGAGCGGCTGGTCCCGTACGTCGCCGCCGGCTTCGCGGCCGGCGCCGACCGGTTCCGGCTCGCCGAGACCGTCGCCTACCTGTCGCCCTGGCAGATGGAGGAGGTGATCGGCGACCTCACCGCGATCGACGGTTCCGAGATCGAGATCCACTCGCACAACATGCTCGGCATGGCGGTGGCCAACTCGCTGGCCGCCTACCGGGCCGGCGCGCAGTGGATATCGGCGACCGTCGGCGGCATCGGCGAGCGCGGCGGCAACGCCCCGCTGGCCGAGCTCCTGACCGCGCTGCGCGTCATCTACGGCGACACCCGCTTCGACCTGTCCCACCTCACCGAGCTGAGCCGGATCGCCCTGCGCGGCGCCGGACTCGGCGAGGCCTTCCAGTCCGGCCCCACCACCCCGCACGCCTTCGCGTACGAGCTGCCCGGCCAGCTCACCCACCCGGAGGCGTACGAGACCCTGCCCGCCGAACTCGTCGGCAACACGCGGGAGCTGCGCGTCCGCACCCGGCTCACGCCCGCGCTGGTCGCCTGGGCGCTCGACGACTCGGCCGGCGAGGTCGACCTCGACGCCTTCACCTCCTGGCTGATCGAGCGCCAGGGGAGTGACGGGCGCGGCCTGCTCGACCGCGACGGCATCCGCAAGGCCGCCGTCGACTTCCAGTCCCGCTGATCCGGCCCGTGATCGAATTCCCGGCCCCCCGCACCACCCCGATCCGCCATCGATCCGTCACCACCGAGAACTGGAGAACACCGTGCCCAACGCCACGCTCACCGGCGCCTGCCCCGAGTGCGAGACCGATCTGACCGTCCCTCCGATGGTCCAGGGCGAGACCCTGTCCTGCCCCGAGTGCATGCTCACGCTCCGGGTGGACGACGTCCGGGACGGCGAACTGTCGCTCCAGATGGTCGAGGTCCAGCTCCGCGACTGGGGCCAGTGAACCGATGAACCGGACCATCGCCATCATCGCCGACCGGATCGGCTGGGAGGAACGCCGGCTGATCGACGTCGGCCCCGACCTCGGTCTGAAGATCGAGTGGGTCAACGACGAGTCGCTGTGCCTCGGCCACCCCGATCCGTCCCAGCTCAAGGGCTATGACGCCGTCCTCGTCCGCAGCCGCAGCTACACCCGCGGCGGCCTGGTCGCCACCCTCGCGGAGGCGGCCGGGGTACCCACCCTGAACTCGGCGGACGCCATCCGCGTCTGCGAGAACAAGCTGTCGCTGCGCGCCCTGCTGCGCGGGGTCGGCGCCCCGGTGCCGGACTTCCGCCTCATCCTGTCCCGCAAGGACTTCGACGCGGCGCTCGCCGAACTGCCGCTGCCCGTCGTGCTGAAGCCGGTCTTCGGCGGCATGGGCAAGCGGGTCGCGCTGCTGCGCGACCCGGACACCGCGCCGTCGGTCTACGACTACGTCGAGGACCTCGGGCACGGTTTCGAGCAGGCCTGCCTGATCGAGCCGTACCTGAGCGGCGGCGCCTCCGTCCGCTGCTTCGTGGTCGGCCGGGAACTGGTCTCGATCGCCGAGTTCGAGAGCGCCGGCACGGACTGGCGCAGCAACGCGGCCCTCGGCAACCGCCACCGCGCGGTGGCGCAGGACCCCGACGTCCTGAAGATCGTGGACGCCGTGGTGGACGAACTCGGCGCCGGCATCTACGGCATCGACCTGTTCAAGACCGACGACGGTTACCTCGTCAACGAGGTCAACCACGCCCCGGCCTTCAAGGCCGTGGCCTCGGCGACCGGCGCGGACATCGCCACGGCCATCGGCCGCTACGTCCGGGAGGTCGTCGGATGATCCGGGTCGGCATCGCCGGCGCCTCCGGGCTGGCCGGCGGCGAACTGATCAGGCTGGTGGCCCAGCACCCGGACCTCGAACTGACCTTCCTGGGCGGCGCCTCCAGCGCGGGCCGCCGCCCGTCCCAGCTCCACCCGGGCCTGCGGCAGGACTTCGGGCTGACCGTCGAACCCGTGCCGGAGGACCTGTCCGACCGCTGCGACGTGGTGCTGCTGGCCACCCCGGCCCCGGTCTCGGTCGAGCTCGCGGCCCGGCTGGCCGACCGCGTGCCCTGCGTGATCGACCTCAGCGGCGCCTTCCGGATCCGCACCCCGGAGCTGCACGACCGCTGGTACCCGTCCGTGCGGCGCGCGGAGGGCCTGGCCGACCGGTTCGTCTACGGCGTCCCGGAGCTCATCGGCGACCGGCTGGTCGGCGCGCCGCTGATCTCCCTGCCGGGCTGCTACGCCACCGCGATCACCCTCGGGCTCGCCCCGCTGGTGCTCTCGCTCGGCCTCGACCTCAAGACGGTCGTGGTGGACGGCAAGAGCGGCTCCAGCGGCGGCGGCCTCCAACTGCGCACCGCCGACCTGCACCCGCTGCGCAACGGCGCCATCGCGCCGTACGCACCGGTGGGGCACCGCCACGCGGCGGAGGTGCGCGACTTCCTGGAGGGCGAGAAGCCGGGCCGGATCGGCTCGCTGAGCATGTCCGCCTACGGGGTCTCGCACGTCCGGGGGCTGATGGCCAGCTCGTACGTCTTCACCGACGACGAGGTGGACGCCCGCACCCTGCAGCGCGCCTACCTGCGGTTCTACAAGGGACACCCGTTCGTGCGGGTCCGCCGGCACGACGAGACGCTCATCCCGGTGCCGGACCCGCAGGCCGTCCTGGGTTCCAACTACTGCGACGTGACCGTGCTGCACGACCCGGACGGGGGCCGCATCGTCGTCCTGGCCGCGCTCGACAACCTGGTCAAGGGCGCGGCCGGCCAGGCCGTGCAGGTGCTCAACAAGCGCTTCGGCCTGCCCGAGGAGACCGGGCTGACCATGCAGCCGGTGATGCCGGCATGAGCGACACGGCACCCACGGTGGTCAAGCTCGGCGGTTCCACCCTGCACGCCATGTCCGGGCAGTGGTGGGACGACCTGGCCGAGCACGGCCGCAGTCACCCGCTGGTCCTGGTGCACGGCTGGTCCAAGCCGCTGCGGGACCTGCGGCCCGAGAACTCCGGCCCCGCGTCGATCCTGCGGGACCGCTACGGCAACCAGAGCCGGTGGACCACGCCGGACGTGCTCACCGACATCAAAGCGGTCAGCAGCGGGATCGCCGCGCAGGTCATCGGCCTGCTGGCCGACCGGGGCATCAGTACCGAGCGGGTGGTCGGCAGCGACGGCCTCGTCAGCGCGGGCCCGGGCGAGACCTGGTGGTGGCGGGACAAGCAGCTGGTCGAGCTGGAGAACCTGGTCGGACCGATCATCGGGGTCGACCGCGGCCTGCTGGCGGGCCTCGGGCCCGGCCAGTGCCGGCTGGTCACCCCGCTGGCCCGGAACACCCTCGGCCAGGAGGTGAACACGGACGGCGACCGGGCGGCCGCCGCCGTGGCCGCCGCCACCGGGGCGAGCGACCTGGTGCTGGTCACCGATGTCGCGCACCTGCTGATCGACGGCGAACCGGTGTCCGGGATCACCGCCGAGGCCGCGGCCGAGTTCCGCGACAAGGGCGCCACCGGCGGCATGCGCAAGAAGCTGCGGGCCGCGGGCGAGGCCCTCGAAGGCGGCGTCGAGCGGGTCGTGATCGGCAGCGCGCCGGTCACCGACCTGCTCGCCGCCCGCACCGGCACCGTCATCACGCGAAGCTGAGGAGCAGACACTCATGGCGAACTCCCGGGTGCTGGTGGTCAACAACGGAACCCTGTCGTTACCACAACTACGCGGCCGCTTCGAAGAACTGGGATCCGAGACCGACGTCGTCCGGGCGGACGCGGTGCCGTCCGGGCTGGGCGGCCGCTACCAGGCGGTCGTCCTGAGCGGCACCAAGGTCCGCGCGTACGACCGCGAGTTCTACCGGCCGCTGGTCGACCTGGTGATGACCGCCGACGTCCCGGTCTTCGGGATCTGCGGCGGCATGCAGATCATCGCGGTCGCCAACGGCGGCGAGCTGGCCGAAGGGCCGCAGCGGGTCGGCGGTTTCGAGGTCCAGGTCGACACCGAGGAACCGCTGTTCACCCACGTGAAACCGACGGTGACGGTCTTCCACCGACACACCCTGTACCTCCAGAAGGCCCCCGCGGGCTTCCGTTCGATCGGCCGGTCCGAGCACGCGCCGGTGGAGTTCCTCCGCTCGGAGGACGGCCGGATCCTCGGCTCGCAGGCCCATCTGGAGTTCCGCAAGGACGGCCTGGAGATCCTGCGCGGCTTCGCGCAGCTCTACCGGTGACAGCGGCTCCGATCAACGAACCTCCCTACGGATTCGAGGAATTGGAAATGACTGTGCTGGATGATCCACAGGAACCCGCGTTCACCGTCCACCTGGGCGGCAGCGGCGGCAGCATCAAGGGCTGGGTGGTCGTCGACACCCTGGTCGACGGCCTGGCCATGGGCGGCACCCGGATGACGCCCGGGGTCACCGAGGAGGAGGTGGCCGGCCTCGCCCGCGACATGACCGAGAAGTTCACCCTCGCCGGGCTGCGGATCGGCGGTGCCAAGGCGGGCATCGTCGCCGAGGGCGGCAACGACGGCGAGCACCGCGAGCAGACCTTCCGCACCTTCGGGCGCACCGTCAAGCCGCTGCTGCACGGCGGCATCCATCTCGGCATCGACATGGGCGTCACCCCCGCCGACCGGGCGGTGTTCTTCGACGAGGCCGGCTACGACCCGCGCTTCCGCAAGGGCGTGCCGGACATGCCGATCGACTGGCGCACCTACTACGAGCCGCTGATCGACTGCACCGGCCACGGCGTCGGGGTGGCCGCGGTCACCGCCCTGGAGGCGAGCGGTCACAGCGGCCCGGCCCGGGTCGTGGTGCAGGGCTTCGGCGCCGTGGGCCGCGCGGTCGCGCAGTTCCTGGAGGACCGCGGGCACGTGATCGTCGGGGTCGCCGACATCCAGGGCACCGTCACCGCGGACCGCCTGCCGGTGGCCGACCTGGTGGCCGTCACCGACGACTTCGGCCGGATCGACCACAGCCGGCTGCCGCAGCACGTGAAGGTCGACCGCGAGCCGGACGCCTGGCTGGACGTCGACGCCGACCTGCTGGTGCTCGGCGCCCAGAAGTACGCGCTCAACGCCGAGAACGCCCACCGGCTGCGCGCCCGCCTGGTGGTCGAGGGCGCCAACCTCGCCTCCAGCGCGGACGCGAAGGCGAAGGCCGCGGCCGCCGGGGTCCGCCTGGTCCCGGGCGTCATCGCCAACATCGGCGGCGCCGGCTCGGCGGCCCTGGCCGTCACCCGGGTGGTGCCCTTCGACCTGTCGGCCGAGGCCCGCAAGGCCTGGGTCTTCGACTGGGTCGGCGACAAGGTCCGGCGCAACACCCGGGACCTGCTGGAGATCGCCGCCTCCCGGGCCGGTGACCCGCTGCCCGAACTGCTCGCGGCCCGGCGTCAGGAGTTGCGATGACGCCGCAGGCCGGAGCAGCCAAGGCGACCTCCTCCGCCGCGGACCGGATGGCCGAGTACCGGCGCCGCGGCTGGTGGCGGGACGAGACCTTCCTGGACGACCTGCGCCGCCAGGCCGTCGAACGGCCCCGGAAGCTGGCCGTCGCCGGCCGGCGGCTCGACGAGGCCCGCACCGACACCCTGGACTACGCCGAACTCGCCCGGCTCACCGACCGGTTCTCCGGTGCCCTGGTGGACCTGGGCGTGCAACGGGGCGACGTGGTCGCCGTCCAGCTGCCCAACCGGTGGGAGATGGTGCCGCTGATGTTCGCCTGCATGGCGGTCGGCGCCGTGATCTGCCCGATCGCCCCGGTCTGCCAGGAGGAGGAGCTGCGGCACCGGCTCAAGCTCACCGCGGCCCGGGTGTGCGTCACCGTCCCGGAGTGGGAGGGCTACCCGCTCGCCGAGACGATCAACGCCCTCAAGTCCGAACTGCCGCTGGACCACGTGGTGGTGCTCGACGGCAAGACCCCCGAGGGCGCGATCGACTTCTACCACCACTTCGTCTCCGTGCCGTGGGAGAAGGAGAGCATGGGCGAGGTCGAGGGCCGCGAACTGCGCCCCGACGAACCCTTCGTGGTGCTCTTCACCTCCGGCACCACCGGCTTCTCCAAGGGGGTGGTGCACAGCCAGAACACCGTCCACTCGGGGGTGCGCGGCTACGTGGACACCTTCCTGCTCCGCGAGGACATGGTCGCCGCGATCACCACCCCGCTGGTGCACTACTCCGGCTTCGGCCAGGGCGTGCTCGCCGGGGTGATGCTGGGCGGGACGGTCGCCTTCCAGGACGGCCCGGACCACGCGGGCCTGCTGGACCTCGTCGAACGCTACGGCGCCACCCTGCTGTACGGCCCGCCGCCGACACTGTCCGGCGTCGCCACCGCCCAGCAGGCCGACCCGCACGACGTCTCCAGCCTGCGCCACACCATCACCGGCGCGGCGCCCGTCCTCCAGGACCTGGTGGACGAGCTCCGCGAGACCTTCGGCGCCCGGACCTACTCGGTGTGGGGCATGTCCGAGTTCGGTCCGGTCACGATCAGCCGACTGGACTACAACCAGGACTGGGCGGCGCACAGCCACGGCCGGCCGATCGACTCCATGGAGATCCGCATCGACCTGTGCCACGACGCGAGCAAGCGGGCGTCGGTGGGCCGGGTGAAGGTGCGCGGCGCGTCCCAGGCGCTCGGCTACTTCGAGCAGCAGGAGGCCTTCGACGCCGAGGTCACCGAGGACGGCTGGTTCGACAGCGGGGACGTGGCCAGGGAGGACGGCCGCGGCGGGATCCGGATCCTGGGCCGGGCGAAGGACACCATCCTGCGCAACGGGGTGGTCGTCCCGATGGCGGAGCTGGAGGCCGTCATCGCCCGGCACCCGAACGTGGCCGATGCCGCGCTGGTCGGCGTCACCGGGCAGACCGACGACCCGATCCTCGCGGTCGTCGTCGCCCGGGAGGGGATCCCGCCCACGCTCCAGGACATCCGGGCCCACCTGCGCGACTTCGGCCAGGCGCCCCGGTTCCTGCCGGAACGCCTGGAGATCGTCGACGCCCTGCCGAAGACCCTGACCGGCAAGGTCCGCAAGGTCGAGCTCCGGCAGCGCTACGCCGGATCCTGACCCGGCCGTCCCGCCCACTGCCCCGCCCCGCGTACCACCTGTCCCGCGCACCACCCCGTCCCGCTTCTGGAGGAGCATCGATGCCCAGCCCCACACCGGTGACCATGTCGGCGACCCTCGCCGCCGACGAGGCACTGGACCGCCGCCGCCGCGCCGGGGAGCAGGTCCTCTCCCTGGCCGGCGGGGAGATCGGCCTGCCGGTGCTGCCGGCCCTGCGGGAGCGGCTCGCGGCCGCGGCGGACCGGAACGCCTACGGTCCCGTCGCGGGAAGCCCGGAGCTGCGCTCGGCCGCCGCCGGCTACTGGCGGCGGCGGGGCCTGTCCACCCACGAGGCGGCGGTGGTCTGCGGGCCGGGCAGCAAGCCCCTGCTGTTCGCGCTGATGCTGGCCGTGGGCGGCGACGTGGTGGTGCCGGTGCCGAGCTGGGTCAGCTACGCGGCGCAGGCCGCGTTGGCCGGGGGCCGGGCGATCCCGGTCCCCGGCGTGCCCGGGGAGGGCGGGATACCGGACCCGGACGCCCTGCGCACGGCCGTGCGCAGGGCCCGGGCGGCGGGCGGCGACCCGCGCGCGGTGGTGGTCACGCTGCCGGACAACCCGACCGGCACCATCGCGAGCCCGCTGACCGTCCGCAGGCTGGCCGAGGCGGCCACCGAGCTGGACCTCGTGGTGATCTCCGACGAGATCTACTGCGACCTGGTCTTCGACCCCAAGGAGCGGGCGGTCTCCCCGGCCTTCTCCGCTCCGGAGCGGACGGTGATCACCACCGGCCTCACCAAGAACCTGGCACTGGGCGGCTGGCGGACCGGCGTCGCCCGGCTCCCCGAGGGCCCGCTCGGCCGGGGGATCCAGGACCGGCTGGTCGGCGTGGCCAGCCAGATCTGGTCCAGCATGGCGGCCCCGGTCCAGGCCGCCGCCGCCTGGGCCTTCGAGGAGCCGGCCGAGGTGGTCGCGCACGTCGCCGCGAGCCTGCGACTGCACGAGTCGGTGGCGAAGGCGGTGGCCCGGCGGTTCACCGCCGTCGGGGCCGTCCTCGCACCGGTTCGGGCCACCTGCTACCTCTATCCCGATTTCGAGCCCCTCCGTGACCGGCTGGCAGCCCACGGGGTGCACACCGGCGGGGGGCTCGCCGAACTGCTGGCAGAGCGTTACGGGATCGGCCTGCTGCCGGGCAGCGCCTTCGGCGAGGCCGACTCCGCGCTGCGGGTCCGGGTCGCCACCGGCCGGCTGTACGGCGGGACCGACGCCGAGCGGACGGCCGCCCTGGAGGCCGCGGACCCGCTCGGGCTCCCCTGGATCCGAGCCTCGCTGGACCGCATCGAGGAAGTCCTCACCACGCTGGTCGCCGACCAGCCCCAACCCCTGGGAGAGCTCTCATGACCACCGTCGTCTTCGAGTGCGAGTACAAGGGCCTGCGCTACGCGGGCATCGGCCTGCCGGCCGCCGGTGCTCCGCACACCCTGTACCGGGTGGCCGAGGATGCGCTGCGCTCGGCCGTGCTGGCCGGGGGCGGCCCGGAGGCCGTGGTCGCGGCCGTCACCGAGGGCGCCGAGACCGTCTCGGTGTCCCTGGACGATCCCGAACTGCGCCTGCTTCCGCCGCTGTTGCCGACCTCCGACAACAACTCGCTGGTGAACGGCTTCATGGGCACCCACCGTTCCAAGTTCGACCGCGACCCGGAGCCGGACGAGGAGTTCACCCCGCCGAACTACTACCTCAAGGGCTTCGGCTCCTGGCTGCGGATGCCGGACGAGCCGCTGGTGACCCCGGCGGCCCCGGACTGGCTGCTGGAGGAGCCGGAGGTCGCGCTGGTCTACGCCAACGACGCGGAGGGCGTCCCGCACTACGCCGGGTACACCTTCGGCAACGACCTGAACGACATCGGCCTGCACCTGCGGAACAAGTGGGCCTGGACGCCGTACGCGAAGCTCTGCGAGACGTCCTTGACGCCGTGGCTCTTCCTGGACGAGCCGCCGGTGACGGTGACCGGCAGGGTGTCCGTCGAGCGCGACGGGGTCACCGCGTGGTCCGGTCCGTTCTCCTGCGGCTCCGACTCGCTGTACCACCGGGTCCCCGACATGACGGAGTACCTGTTCTCGTACCCGCTCCTGCGCCGGCCCGGGCTGGTCAACTACCTGCTGCTGGGCGCGGACAAGGCCAGCTACCACGACGGGTTCCGGATCGAGGACGGCGACCGGCTGGTCATCGACGTGAGCAGCCACGGCGTCGTGCTGGCCAACCCCGTGCGGTTCGGTCAGGCCGATGCCGCCGTCTCGTAGGCCGCCGCGCCGGGGCCCCCCCCCCCCCCCGGGGGGGCCCCCGCCCCCCCCCCCCCCACCGCGGCCGGGAACGCGGCGAAAGCGACCAGACACCCGAAAAAGCACAAGAAACGGCGGCCGCTC
>NZ_JBHTRF010000037.1:72145-82096 GCF_042796115.1 Kitasatospora sp. NPDC056446
GCCGGGGGGGGGGGCGCCCCCCCCGGGGGGGTTCGGTCCGGCCCGCGCCCCCCTTCTGGGGGCCCCCCGGCCGGCCCCCCCCCCCCCCCGGGGGGGGGCCCGGCGCACCGGCCGGCCGCACCGCGTCGAGGTAGCCGGAGATCGCTTCCTGACTCCGGATCAGGCACTCGATGCGCTGGCGCATCCGGTCCCGCTCGCGTTCCAGGGTGGCGATCGTCTCGGGAGTGGCACCGGAGACGTGGATCACCCGGCTGGTGAGGCAGGGCAGGATCTGCTTGATGATCCGGGTCGGCAGGCCCGATTCGAGCAGGCCCCGGATCTGCAGCACCCGGTCGACGCAGCGCTCGTCGTAGTCGCGGTAGCCGTTCGCGGAGCGCTCGGGGGCGATCAGCCCCTGCTCCTCGTAGTACCGCAACAGTCTTCGCGGGGTTCCGGTGCGTTCGGACAACTCGCCGATCTGCATTCGGCAACCCCGCATCCCCAGGAGTCCGAGAGGACTTGACATTCACATCTATGTGAGGGTTCGAGGATAACACCATGTCAACTTCGCAAACAGAGTTGCGGGCCGACTCGTCGGCGGCAGCGGACGACCGCAAGCTCCCCTGGTCGCCCCTGCTGGCGCTGGGCACCGCCGCCTTCATGGGCATCCTGACCGAGGCACTGCCCGCGGGCGTGCTCCCGGAAATGGCTCGCGACCTGTCGGTCAGCGAGTCCGCCGCCGGGCAGTCGCTGACCGTCTACGCGATCGCCACCGGCCTGTCCGCGATCCCGGTGGCCATCGCCACCGCGGCCTGGCGCCGTCAGAAGCTGCTGCTCGTCGCCGTGTTGGTGTTCGCCATCGCCAACACCGTCACCGCCCTCTCCTCCTCCTACCCGCTGACCATGGTCTTCCGGGCCGCCGCGGGTGTCGCCGCGGCCGCCGTCTGGGCCGAACTGGTCGCGTACGCGCGGCGGTTGGCGCCGCCCCACCTCCAGGGCCGGGCCATCGCGATCACCATGGCCGGCATTCCGCTGGCCCTGTCACTGGGCATCCCGATCGGCACCTTCCTCGGCAAGGTGGTCGGCTGGCGGCTCACCTTCGGCCTGGTCGCGCTGGTCTCCGTCCTGCTGCTGGCCTGGATCGCGGCCTCCGTGCCGGACTTCGCCGGCCAGAAGGCGGGCGCCCGGGCGCCGATCCTGGGCGGCCTGCGGCTGCCGGGCGTGGTCGCGGTGCTGTTCGTGGTCGCCGCGTACGTCCTCGCCCACAACGTCCTCTACACCTACATCGCGACCTTCCTCGACAAGTACGAGATGGGCGGCCAGCGTGACATCGTGCTGCTGGTCTTCGGCGTCGCCTCGATGGTCAGCATCTGGATCACCGGCGCCCTGGTCGACCGCAAGCTGCGGGCCCTGACCGCCGGCAGCACCGCGCTGTTCATCGTGGCGTCGCTGCTGCTCGGCGTGCTCGCCGACAACGTCGCGGTGGTCTACCTGGCCATGACCCTCTGGGGCCTGGCCTGGGGCGGCGTCGCGACGCTGCTGCAGACCGCGGTCACCGACGCGGGCGGGGACCGGGGGCAGGCGCTGCTGGTCACCACCTGGAACTCCTTCATGGCGGGCGGCGGTGCGGTCGGCGGCATCCTGCTCACCGCCGCCGGGCCCGAGTCCTTCCCGTGGGTCGTGCTGGCCCTCCTGGTGCCGGTGCTCCTGGTGGTGGTCGGCGCCCGCAAGCACGGCTTCCCGGCCGAGCGCCCGGGCGCCCAGTAGGAGCGGCGGGAGACGCGCCACGGCCCCTGGTGAACGCCGGTGTCCGTTACCGGTGTCCATCAGGGGCCGTGGACTGTTGTCGATGTGACTGGTGGTGCCGGTGGTATCAGTGCCGGTCGTGCCGGTCGTGCCGTCGACGGGGTCGGTGGTCCCGGTGGTGCCGATGGTGCCCCCTTTCGCTCCGCTGCCGGCTGCCGAGCGGGCCCCCGCCGGTCACCCGTGGCCGATCCGGTAGCCCACGCCGCGGACGGTGATGACCCAGGAACTGCCCAGCTTCGCCCGGAGCCCGCTGACATGGGTGTCGATGGTCCGGCTGGAGTCGGACCAGTCGGTGTCCCAGACCCGGGCCATCAACTCCTTGCGGGAGAGCACCTTCTCGGGTTCGGCGGCCAGTGCGTGCAGCAGTTCGAACTCCTTCGCGGTGAGCGCCACCGGCACGCCGCGCAGCCGGACCTCCCGGGTCCGGCTGTCGATCAGGAGGGGGTCGAGGGTGATGGTGCGGGTCGGGGCGGTGCCCGGATAGGCCCGGCGCAGCAGGGCCTTGATCCGGGCGGTCATCTCGCGCGAGCTGACCGAGGTGACCACGCAGTCGTCGGCCCCGGCCTGGAGGGCCAGGATCCGGTCCAGTTCGGTGTTCCGGGCGGTCACCGAGATGATCGGCTTGTTCCCGGCCTCGCGGATCTGCCGGCAGACCTCCAGGCCGTCGATGTCCGGGAGGTCGAGGTCGAGCAGGACGAGATCGGAGTGCTGGTGGGCGCGCAGCGCCTCCGCCCCGCTGTCCACGCTCGTGGCGGAGTACCCCTGCCGCCGCAGGTCGCGCACCCGGGTCTCGGCCTCGGTCGCGTCGTCCTCCACGACGAGCACCCGAGTCGTCAACAGTGGGGCGGTCCGGTCGAGTTGAGTCATCGCTCCCCCTCGTACGCCACGTCTGATCCATAGAAAATAATAGTAACTTTTATTTTTGTCTTCGGCACGATTGAGGGCTAACGTCGGATGAGCAACTGGTCAGGACATGGTCGTAACTGTCACGGGAGGGTCATGTGATGCAGGAGAGGGCCGTCCGGACGCGTCGGGCCCTGATCTGCGCCGCCGGAAGGGAGTTCGACCGCAAGGGGTACGCGGGGGCGTCCCTGGTCGACATCGCCCGCGCCGCCGGCATCTCCATGGGAGCTCTGACCTTCCATTTCCGGAACAAGGAGGAACTGGCCGCCGTCGTACTGGAAGAGGGCCACGACGCCACCCTCGCCGTACTGGCCGAGCTGGCCCAGCGGCGGGAGGCTCCGGTGCGCTCGGTGGTGTCGCTGACCCTCGCCCTGGCCGGGCTGCTGGAGCGGAACGCCGCCGTCCGGGCCACCGCCCGGCTGGCCCGGGAGCAGCCCGGCGACGGCACCCAGTGGAGCTCGGCCTGGGCCCCGGTGATCCGGCAGCACCTGGACCGGACCGGCTGGGACCGGTCCGGTCCGGCGCCGGACCGGACCGTCCTGGCCACCCTGGCCGACCACCTGCTGATCGGCGCCGAGGCCGAGGCCCGCCGCCAGGCCGACCGGCCGCGGCCGATGGACGACCCCTCGGCCGCGAGGCTCGCCCGGATCTGGGAGCTGGTGCTCCAGGGGCTCGCCGCCGGGGAGCGCTGACGACGGGCGGACGGGCAGGACGGGTGGACGGACAGGACAGGCGGCGCCGTGCTACACCGCGCTGCAGCCGCCGTCGACGGGCACCGCGCCCCCCGTGGTGTACGAGGCCTGGTCGCTGAGCAGCCAGGCCGCGGCGCGCGCCACCTCGACGGGCTCGGCGATCCGGCGCTGGACGGTCCGGTCGATCGCGACCGTCTCGACCTGCGGCAGGGCCCGGATGGCCCCCTCCAGCAGCTCGGTCCGGGTGGCCCCGACCATGAGCGCGTTGATCCGGATGCCGCGCTGCCCGTACTCGGCGGCGGCGGCCCGGGTCAGCCCGAGCACCGCGTGCTTGGCGGCCACGTACGGGGAGATCGCTCCGGTGGCGAACAGTCCGGCGGTGCTGGAGGTGTTCACGATCGCGCCGCCCTCGCCCTGCTCCAGCATCGCCGGCAACTGGTACTTCAGGCAGTTCCACACCCCGCGCACGTTGACGTCCATGATCCGGTCGAAGACCGCGGTGTCCGTCGCGTGCAGCTCGGTTCCGAGCGTTCCCCAGCCGGCGTTGTTGAACGCCGCGTCCAGCCGGCCGAAGGCGGTCAGCGCCCGGTCGACGGCCCGCTCGACGTCCGCCGGAACGGTCACGTCCCCGGCCGCGACCTCGGCCCTGCCGTTCTCGGCCCGAATCTCCTCGGCCAGCCGGTGGAGGGCGTCCTCCCGGCGGGCCATCAGCACCACGCTCGCCCCCTCGGCCGCGAACAGCCGCGCGGCGGCGGCGCCGATCCCGCTCGATGCCCCGGTGATCATGACCGTCTTGCCGTGCAGTAACTCCAGGCTGCGTCTCACTGAGAGTCCCCTCTTGGCCTGTCAAGTGATCTGACGTACCGTCAAATGGTGGAGCGGGAGGATACTTCCATCGGTGGAGGCGTGTTCACAAACGTGCTGACGCGCGACTGTCCGAGCTCGATCCGCTTCAGTGCGCCGGGGGTGGCGACGGTCTGCAGCAGGAAGAGCCACATCCCTTCGACCCGCTGCGGCAGGTCCAGGTACCCGGTCTGGATCGAGGAGTGCATCTGGGCGCCCGTGCAGTAGTTGACGATGAGCCGGGCCAGCTCGTCCACATCGGTTCCGGCCTTCAGCTCGCGCCGGCTCTTGGCCACGCGGAGGTCGTCGACGATCAGCGAGGTCCACTGCTGGTGCGAGTTCTCCTCCGGCGTCATGAACAGCTCCTGGTCCCAGACCAGCCGGGCGCCGGCCCGCAGCATCGCGCTGTCGCGGAGCCGGTAGGCCCAGGTGAGCGCGATGTCCACGGCCCGCTGCAGTCCTTGCGATTCCTCCGGCGGGACCACGAACTCGGGCTGGGCGGCGACGATGTGGCGCGCCAGCTCCTCCTTGTTGCGGAAGTGGAAGTACATGGCGCCGAGCGTCACGCCCGCCCGGTCGGCGATCTTCACCACGCTGGCGCCGTGGAAGCCGGACTCCCCGAACACCTCCGCGGCGGCCTCGATCAGTGCGGCACGTGTCCGCTCGGCCCGCTCCTGCTTCACGGCTCGCCGCGCCATTTGCCGCCCCGCCTCTCTGTACGAAAAGAAAAAAGCTCTTTATTTTATTCACGACACCAGGCCGAGCGCCAGTCGCGTGACCCGGCCTGTCCACTCGCAGTCAAGGGGGGCTTCTGCCATGGTTCCGAGCGTCACCCGCACCCCGGTCGACCATCCCGCCGCCACACCGGGCACACTCGCCACACCCACCGCGCCTGTCACACCCGCGGTACCCGAACTCCCTTCTCTGGCCCGCAAGTCCGTCATCGACGAGACTCTGGTGACCGGCTGGTCGAACAGATCCGAGACGTCCCAGCAGGTGACCGTCCAGTGGCCCGCCGAGCACACCCTCTACGCCGAGGACGGCCACTACAGCCCGCTCCTGGTCGCCGAGAGCATGAGACAGGCACTGACCGTACTGACTTACGGCGTGCACGGCATCCCGCTCGGACACCGCCTCGGGATGGAGCGCATCCGGCTGGCCACCAACCCCCACGCGCTGCACCAGGAGGACGGCTCACCCGTCGTCGACCTGCTGGTCCGGCACGGCGAGGTCCGCCGCCGCAGGGGCGGCTCGGCCCACTTCGTCTCGCAGGTCAAGGCGGTGCGCGCCGGGCAGCGCTGCGGCCTCGCCGAGGTGCACTACTCCACCCATCCGCCGGCCCTGTACGACCGCCTGCGCGGACGGCACGCGGACGCCCCCGCGGCCTTCGCCAGGGCCCTGCCGCCCGGCCCGCCCGTACCGGCCGCCCAGGTCGGCCGCCGGTCCGCGCGCAACGTCGTGCTCTCGCCCACCGGGCTGCCCGCGCAGTGGCAGCTGCGGCTCGACACCGGGCACCCGGTCCTGTTCGACCACCCGCACGACCACGTGCCCGGCATGGTGCTGCTGGAGGCGGCCGCCCAGGCCGCCTCGGCCGTCCTCGGCCGCCCGGTGGTGCCGGCCGCGCTGGACGCCACCTTCCTGCGGTACGTCGAGTTCGACCAGCCCTGCCTGGTGGCGGCCGAACCCGCGCCGCCCGGCGACAACGGCCGCCCCCGGGTCCGGGTCCGCGGCTACCAGGACGGGCGGCCGGTGTTCGCCGTGAACGTCATAGCGACCCCGCGCGTCGCCTGACCCGGCCCGCCGTGAGCGCCCCAGGGCCCGGTCCGCTGCCGGACCGGGCCCCCGGGCGCGCCCTTCGCCCGCCCCCCGCGGGCTCGTCGGCCGTACGTGATGCCGCGTCCCGGGGCCGACGGGTAGGGTGCCGGACCGTGATCGAACCGGAGTTCCTCACCACGACCAGGGCGTTCTACGACGCCATCGCCGCCGACTACGCCGACCGCTTCCGGGACGCGCTGGACGCCATGCCGACGGACCGGGCGATGCTGGCCCTGTTCGCCGACCTGGTCCGCGCCGAGCGCCCGGACGGGAAAACGGCCGAACTCGGCTGCGGCCCGGGCCTGGTGACGAGGCACCTGTACCGGCTCGGCCTGGACGTGCGGGGGATCGACCTCTCGCCGAGGATGGTCGAGCTGGCCCGGGAGGCCTGCCCGGAGGTGCCGTTCACGGTCGGCTCGCTGTTCGACCTCCCCTTCCGGGACGGCGAGTTGACCGGGGCGGTGGCCTGGTACTCGATCATCCACACCCCGGCGGAGCGGCTTGCGGAGGTGTTCGCCGAGTTCGCCCGGGTGCTCGCCCCTGGCGGCCACCTGCTGCTCGCCTTCCAGGTCGGCGACGAGCCCCTGCGCCTGGACAAGCCCTTCGGCCACCCGGTGTCGCTGGACTTCCGCCGCCTGCGGCCGGAGCGCGTCGAGGAGGCGGCCCGCGAGGCCGGTCTGCCGGTCACCAGCCGGACGGTCCGTGAGCCGGCCGGGGAGGAGAGCACCCGGCAGGCGTACCTGCTGGCCCGCAAGCCGCCGGCCTGACCACGGGCGGCCTGACCGCGGCCCGCCGGGCCGCCGGCGGCCCGGCCGCCGCTACGCGGCCTCGGCGGACGGCTGCCCAACGGACGGCTCCTCGGCGGACGGCTGCCCGGAGGCGGTCACGATGACCTCGTCCAGCACCTCGCGCGAGCGCAGCAGGTCGGTGATCATCCGGTCGATCCGCTCACGCTCCGCGGTGAGCTCCTCGACCAGCAGCGGCGTGGCGATCTCGCTGGGGCTGCCGTCGGAGTCGCGCATGCAGGGGAGGATCTTGTAGATGGTGCGGCTGTGCAGCCCGGCCGCGAACAGTTCCTGGATGTGCACGACGCGGTCGACCGCCATCTCCGGGTACTCCCGGTGGCCGCCCTCGGTGCGGCGGGCCACCAGCAGGCCCTGCTGCTCGTAGTAGCGCAGCGAGCGCTCGCTCACGCCCGTCCGCCGGGCCAGTTCGCCGATCCGCATGCCGTCCACCCCGTCATCCGATCCGAGCCGCGCCGCGAAGGGCCGTGCCGCGAAGGCCCGCGCCGCGAAGGGCCGTGCCCCGTCAGGGCCTTGAACCTGACATCGATGGTAGCTTCTGCCGTTCCGGCGTGACGGGGAACACGGAAGGCGCCGGCCTTCTCCGGCCCGCCGGACCGCGTCCGCTCGATCCGGTCCGCGACGGCCTGACGTACACCGACGGCCCCGAGGGGTGCACCGGCCACCCGAGGCCGGCCGGATAACACGGCGGCCCGGGCCCGCCCCGGCCCGGGGGTACCGCGCGGGAGCCGGGCGCCCATGCCATGATCCCTGCATGGCTTCTTCCAACGTTTTCTTCGACATCACCATCAACGACGAGCCGGCCGGCCGGATCGTCTTCAAGCTGTTCGACGAGGTCGTCCCCAAGACGGCCCAGAACTTCCGCGAGCTGGCCACCGGCCAGAACGGCTTCGGCTACGAGGGCTCCGGCTTCCACCGCGTGATCCCGGCCTTCATGCTCCAGGGCGGTGACTTCACCAACCACAACGGCACCGGCGGCAAGAGCATCTACGGCGAGAAGTTCGCGGACGAGAACTTCCAGCTCAAGCACGACCGCCCGGGCCTGCTGTCGATGGCCAACGCCGGCCGCAACACCAACGGCTCGCAGTTCTTCATCACCACCATCGTCACCGACTGGCTGGACAACAAGCACGTCGTCTTCGGCGAGGTCGTCGAGGGCCTGGACCTGGTCAAGAAGATCGAGTCGCTCGGCTCGCAGAGCGGCCGCACCTCGGCCAAGGTCACCATCGCCAAGTCCGGCGTGGTCGAGTAGTCACCGCTGCCCCACGGCACGCATACCGCCCCGGAGCGGAAAGTCGGCAGGATCGACTTCCCACTCCGGGGCAGTGGTGTTTCCGGGCCGCGACAAGGCCCGCGACAAGGCCCGCGACAAGGGCCCCGGGCCGGTGCGGGTCCTAAGCCCAAGGACCGATGGCCGGACGCCTCCGGTCCGGCTGGAATGGGCGGATGGATCACGACAAGCCGTACGAGGGCCTGACCCCCGCCGCCCGGGCGGCGTACCTGGCGCGGATCGGGGTGACGGACCCCGGGGAGCCGTCGGCGGCGGCACTGGCCCGGCTGCAGCAGGCCCACCTGCGAGCGGTCCCGTTCGAGAACCTGAGCATCCACCTCGGGGAGCCCGTCGTCCTGGACCCGCCGGCCCTGGTGGCCAAGCTGGTGGACCGGCGGCGCGGCGGCTTCTGCTACGAACTGAACGCCGCCTTCGCCGAGTTGCTGCGCTCGCTGGGCTACCGGGTGAGCCTGCTGGCCGGCCGGGTCCTCGACGGGGAGCGCCCCGGCCCGCCGTTCGACCACCTCGCGCTGCGCGTCGACCTGGACGGGCCCTGGCTGGTCGATGTCGGCTTCGGCCGGTTCAGCCTGCTCCCGCTGCGCCTCGACGGGCGCGGCCCGCAGTCCGACCCGCACGGCACCTTCGCGGTCGTCCCGTACGGCGCCCACGGGGAGTCGGACGTCCTGATGGACGGCGCCCCGCAGTACCGCCTCGACCCGCGCCCGTACGCGCTCGCCGACTTCGTGCCGACCTGCTGGTGGCAGAGCACCTCCCCGGACTCGCACTTCACCCGCTCGGACACCTGCTCCCTGCCCACCGGGGACGGCGGCCGGACCACGCTCAGCGGCACCCGGCTCATCCGGACCGCGTCCGACGGCACCCGCACCGAACGGCAGCTCACCGGGGCCGGGACGCTGGCCGCCTACCGCGAGCACTTCGGCATCGTGCTCGACCGGCTGCCGGGCCGCCCGGCCGGGGAGGGGCCGGGCCGGGTGTAGCGCCCGGCCGGGCGGGGCAGGGTAGCCGGATGCGCGACCGGCCGGGCCGGAAACCGCGCAATCGCCCGGAGTGCCGCCGCGGCCGTCCTAGGCTCTCCTCGGACGCGGGTCGAGCCGCGTCCGAACTCGACTACCCGGCAAGGTGGTTCACCGATGATCGAGCAGGGCGCCGACGACGGCGAGGTGACCTACGAACAGGTGACGGTGGTCTCCCTGGCCTCCTGCGAACCGGTCGGTCCGGCGCGGTTCGCGGTCCGGGTCGTCCGCGAGGGGATGACCGTCAAGCGGGTGGCGGGCTACTGGGTGCGCTGGGACGAGCGCCGGGAGGCGGAGGAGGTCCGCCACCACGCGCGCTGGGTCGCCGACGAGGAGTACGTCCGGCCGGGCACCGGCAGCCTGGCGGGTGTGCTCGCCGTGACGGTGGCCGCGTACTGGACGGACGGGGCGCGGGTGCTCTCCCGCCGCCCGAGCACGGAGACGGCGGTGGTCTTCCGGCCCGGCGAGACCGAGCGGGTGCTGGTGCTGGAGCAGGCCGCCCCGCACCGCCCGGCCGCCCTGTCGGTGCAGCTGGCGCACGCCCGCTGGCTGGGCGGGGACGGGCAGCCGATCCACTACGGCTACTCCGGCGCGACCGAGGCCGCGGGCGGCGAGGGGGAGTGGCTGGTCCGCTTCCCGGAGTGCGGCACCGGCCTGCTGCCGTACCCGGGCCAGGCGGGGGCCGAAGCCTAGGCCCTGTCCGGGCCTAGGCCCAATGCCGGTGACTTTGTCCTGTCTGTCTCGTTGGTTGTGGTGTGGCGAGGGTGGGGCAGGTCAAGGCGCCTGCGGGCGAGCGGTTGTCGGAT
>NZ_JBHTRF010000038.1:0-81369 GCF_042796115.1 Kitasatospora sp. NPDC056446
GTCCGGGCCCGCCCCCGCTCGCGTGTCCGGCACGCCCCGCGCGTCACGCCGGCGGGCGGCCCCCGGTGAGCACCCAGCGGACGTCCACGAACCCCGGCTGCTGCAGGGTCATCCGGCCGTTCCTGACCACCTGGTAGGTGACCCAGGTGTTCACCAGCCGCGGCGAGCCGCTGCTGGGCAGCATGTTGGTGGTGCCCCAGTTCAGCGGCGGGGTGATCCCGACGTCGATGCCCTCGCCGGCGTCCAGCAGCCCGGAGATCGCCTTCGGGGTGACCGGCTTGCCGGCCTCCGACAGCTTCTGCGCCACCATCCGGAACACCTCGTACGCGACCCAGGTGGTCTGCACCCCGGGGTCGGAGACGTCGATGGTGCTCCCGCCGGTGGTGTCGGCGCGCACCACCGCCCGCAGCCCGTCCCAGATCTTCGCCGACTCGGGCGGGTACCAGCTGGTGACGTAGGCGCCGCCGAGCGGGCCGGGGTCCCCGCCGGTGGAGTCGACCACCGACTGCTGGACGCTGCCGATCACCGAGGCGATCCGGGTGTTCTTCGGGTTGAGCCGCCGGTAGGAGTCCAGCAGGTTGCCGGTCGGCTCGGCGGCCAGCGCGCTGGTGACGCAGTTGCCCGGCTCGTCCTTGCCGAGCGCCTTCCGGGCCACCGGCGTGTAGTCGGAGGACTGCTCGGGCGCCTTGACGTCCAGCAGCCTGACCCCGGCCGGCCGCAGGGCGGTGCCCAGGTAGCCGAGCAGGTTGTCGCCGGCCGGGGTGTCCGGGCGGACCAGCGACACGGTCTTGCAGCCCGCGTCCACCAACTGGCGGCCGTTGCCCGCGATCAGCGCCGGCATGCCGCCGTCCACCGGGTAGGACAGCGGGCTGGTGAACTCCGGCTGGGAGAGCCCGTAGCCGCCGATCAGCGGGATGCCGGCGCGCTCCAGCACCGGCATGAAGGCGTCGCCCCACTGGCTGTAGGAGCCGATCACGGCGGACACCTTGGCGTCCACCGCCTGCTGGGCGCAGGCGCGGGCGCCGTCCGCGGTGTTGTGTTCGTTGCAGGTGACCACCCGCAGTCGGTGGCCGTTCAGTCCGCCCTTGGTGTTGACGTCCTGGCCGATCGCGGAGGCGAGCGCGGTCATGCCCGGCCGGTCGGCGGTGCCGGTTCCGGACGGGGCCCAGGTCATCACGGTCAGGTCGGCGCCGCTGGTGGAAGCATCGGCCGGTCCGCCGCACGCGGAGGCCGAGAAGAGGGTGGGGAGCAGTACCGCCGCGGTTGCGGCGGCGGCGATCGGGCGTCGGCGGCGGCGTCGGACGATCGCGGGACGGTCCTGGAACGAGTCCCTTCGGCTGGTCATCGATCTTCCCTCTCTGGGCGCACTCCGGCGCACCGGACACAGCCAAGCCCCGGCGCCGCAAGGTGAGAGGGCCGAAATGCGAACGGTCGGCAAACGACGGCTGAAATCCGGAGGGGTACGCGTGTAGATCGGGAGTGGAGTACGAACAGACAGGGAACGTACGATCGTTCACCATGTCCGCCAGCACAGATTCTTCGCACCGGTCCGCCCGAAACACTTCTCGTCCGGGCCACCGCTCCAGCACGATGGGCGGCATGCCGCTCAACGACCTGCCCTGGTGGCGCTGGCGAGCCCGACTGCGCTCGGCGCTGCACATGTTGTCCGACCCCGGTTTCCAGCAGGAGGCCTGGCTGGCCGGCCGGGAGGGCTACGGGGACGTGACCGATGCCGTCTACCGGCTGGTCGAGGACACCTGGCTGGACCGGTGGTCCGCCGAGAAGTACATCGGCACGATGCTGCGGGACCCGGCCGAGGCCGCGCTGGTCGACGTCGCGGTGCTGCGCGCGGTGCAGATGCTGCACGAGGTCGGTGCGGACGCCCCGGCCTCCGCCTACCTCGGCCACCCCGGCTGGCCGGAGGCCGTCCGGGCCGCCCGCGAGGCGCACGTGCTGCTGGCGACCAACGACGGGGACGATCCGGACGCGCTCCCCAAGTCGCTGGACGTGCTGCGCATCCTCACCCGGGTCTGACGCCCGGGAGGGCACCGTCCGGCCGGACGGTGCCCTCCCGCCGGGGAGCGGTCCCCGGCCGGACGGTGCCGTCCCGCAGTACGGGCAGCGGGGCGGGGGCTGTCCGGGATGTGACACGCTGGACCGTCCACGCACGTCACGAGCTCAGAACGGGATACCCCCCAGTGGAACAGCAGCCGGCCGGCGCCCAGTACGTCCTCACGCTGTCCTGCCCCGACAAGCAGGGCATCGTCCACGCCGTCTCCAGCTACCTCTTCATGACCGGCTGCAACATCATCGACAGCCAGCAGTTCGGGGACGGCGACAGCGGGCTCTTCTTCATGCGGGTGCACTTCTCCGCCCCCGAGCCGGTCACCGCCGACAAGCTGCGGGCCAGCTTCGCCGCGATCGGGGCCTCGTTCGCGATGGACTGGCAGATCCACCCGACCGACCGGCGGATGCGGATCGTCCTGCTGGTCAGCAAGTTCGGGCACTGCCTGAACGACCTGCTCTACCGCACCCGGATCGGCGCCCTGCCGGTGGAGATCGCCGCGGTGGTCTCCAACCACACCGACCTCCAGGACCTGACCGAGAGCTACGGCATCCCCTTCCACCACATCCCGGTCACCAAGGACACCAAGGCCGAGGCCGAGCGGCGGCTGCTGGACCTGGTCGCCGCCGAGCAGGTCGAACTGGTCGTGCTCGCCCGCTACATGCAGGTGCTCTCCGACCGGCTGTGCACCGAGCTGTCCGGCCGGGTGATCAACATCCACCACTCCTTCCTGCCGAGCTTCAAGGGCGCCAAGCCGTACCACCAGGCGCACGCCCGCGGCGTGAAGCTGATCGGTGCCACCGCGCACTACGTGACGGCCGACCTCGACGAGGGCCCGATCATCGAGCAGGAGGTGGCCCGGGTCACCCACGACGTCAGCCCGGACCAGCTGGTCGCGCTCGGCCGGGACGTCGAGTGCCAGGCGCTGGCCCGTGCGGTGAAGTGGCACAGCGAGCACCGGGTGCTGCTCGACGGGACCCGTACGGTCGTCTTCGCGTAGGCGTAGGCGTAGGGCGGCTGTCGGCGCCTACGGGCGCGACAGCAGCGGGAGCGCGTGCAGCACCTCGCGGATCGCGGCCCGGTCCCCGTGCTCGCCGACCGGCAGCCGGTCCGGGTCTCGGTGGGCGGCGGCCAAGCGGCAGAGCTCCAGGCCGTTCAGCACCATCGAGGCCACCGGCTCCCCGCCGGGCGGCCCCGCGTCCGGGCCGCTCGCGCCGCTCCGGCCGCCCGTCCCACTCGTCCCACTCGTCCCGCTTACACCGACCGGGCCGCTCACGCCGGTCACCCCGGTCACGCCGTCCAGCGGGACCAGCCACTCGCCGCTCGCCGGGCCGTCGACCACCAGCCGGAGCCGACGGGCGCCCCCGGCCCCGCCGTCCGGCACGGCCGGCGCCCCCGCGTGCTCGGGACGGGCGGCCCGCAGGCCGGCCAGCGCCCGGGGGAGCAGCCGGACCACCAGCTCCACCATCTGCCGCAGGTGCTGCGGCGCCGGCGGGTCGTACGGGTAGGCGACCGCGCGGGCCACGTCCTCGCCGTGCACGTAGCACTCCAGGGCGCGGTCCACGAAGGCGTCCCGCAGCGGCAGCACGGCGAAGCCGAAGTCGACCGGGGTGTTGCCCTGCGGGGCGAGCGCGGCGCTGCGCACCAGGTCGTGGGTCTGCCGCCGCCACCGGGTGCGCACCGACTGCGGGGACAGGGCGCTCTGCTCGGCGAGCATCCGGGCGGTGCGGGAGGTGAGCGCGGTGTACCGGCCGCCCTGCGGCGGCACGCGCGGCCCCGGCGGCGGCCCCGTCGGATCCTGCGGCGGCACCCGTCGTCCGGCCGTCGCGGCGGGCGCGCCCGGAGCGGCCGGCACCGGGTCGGGCAGGCCGAGGGCGAGCGCCAGGAAGCCGTCCACGGCGGTCAAACGGCCCAGCACCTCGGCCGGGCGCAGCCGCTCGGTGCCGCCGTGCCACGGCAGTTCGGCCACCTCCTGCCACTCCTCCGGGCCGAGGTCGCGCAGCAGCGCGTCGAGCTTGGCGGTCTCCGCCGTGTACGGCATCCCCCAGGCGGGGACGGGGAGTTCGGCCGGCCGCCGGGCCAGGCACCAGTCCAGCACCTGCTGGCGCAGCGAGCCGGGCTGGTCCAGCGGCTCCTCCAGGGAGAGCCAGCCGGCCGCGTCGCGCAGCCGGGCGGCCTCCTCGGCGCACTCCGGGCAGGCGCGCAGGTGCTGTTCCAGGTCGGCGGCCTCGCGGGGCGGGCAGGCGCCGAGGGCCCAGGCGCCGAGCAGCGAGCGCAGGGCGTCGTGCTGCTCCTCAGTGCTGCTCACGTCTCCCCGTCCCCGGCTTCGTCCTGGCGGGCCCGCTCCTCGGCCAGTTCGGTGGCCAGCAGCTCCAGTCCGAGGCGCATCCGCTGCTTGGCGGCCTGCTCGCTGATGCCGAGCAGCCGGGCCGTCTCCCGGTAGGTGCGGCCGTCGTAGTAGGTCACGGCGATGGTCTCACGCAGGGTCCGGGGCAGGGAGTCGACCACGTACTGGACGCGCGCGGCGGTGGCCACGGCGCGGATCTCGGCCTCGGCACGGACCTCTGCCTCGGCACGGACCTCTGCCTCGGCGCCCCGGACGTCGTGGCCGGGCACCAGTTCGGCGGCCCGCCGGGTCCGCAGCCGTTCGACCGCGCGGCGGTGGGTGAGCGCGCCGAGCCAGGAGCGCAGCGTGCCCTGGGCGGGGTCGAAGTCCTCGGGGTGCTCCCAGACGTGGGCGAAGATCTCCCGGGTGAGCTGGACGGCGGCGGCCTGGTCGGCCAGTATCCGCCCGGCCAGGCCGTGCACCATCGGCGCGAGCTGGTCGTAGAGTTCGCCGAGCGCGGTCTCCTCGCCACGGGCGAGGCGACGCTGCAACTGCTCGTCCCAGCGCGGGGTCCGCTCCGGGGTGGCCATCGTGAACCACCCTCCTGCCCGGGGTCGCTGGCTTACCCAACGGTATCTTGCGGCCGGTCCGGAGCGGGTGGAATCCCGCAAGAACGGAACCCGTCCTCGCGGATCGTCGGCGTGGCGCGGTTCTTCACATGGTGCGACGGTCCGTTGGTGGGACCGTCCGGGGATCGCCCGGGACCGTCCGGGGATTGTTCAAGGGGACCCGCCCGGGTGGACTGCCGGGGGACTGCCGGGCGGGCGCCGCTTGTTCGAGAGCCGTTGGACATATGTCGCACGGGTGGTTCGCGAGTGGCGGGCGGGGCGCCGGGGGCGGGCGGCGGTAGGTTCCCGACTGCGGGACCGGCGGGTCGGCCCGGGCCGGACGAGCGCCGGTACGAGGCTCGCGAGAGTGAACGGGACAGTATGCACTGCCCTGTCCCCCGAACGCCGGAATATGCCCGAAGCGCTTGCTGCGGTCCGTCAGCCCGCTCATCCTGGGGCGTATTCGTGCCGCGGCCTGTGGGCGCTCGGCGAGTCGGCACGGACGAGTGGACGCGGCTGGACGGACCGGGCGAGCGCCCGGATGCGGCCCGGGTGGCACCGGGCGGAGTGCGAGGGCCCGTCGGCCGGACGATCCGGCCCGATCGGGACTTAGGCCGAACTGCGAGTGCGGGTGGTGGAGCGGTGCAGGTTCTTCAGGTACAGCTGGCGGTCCAGGCGGACCCCGCCGAGGTCGGCCGGGCCCGCCGGTGGGTGCGCTCGCGGCTGTTGAACCACGGCGTCGACCCGGACGCGCCGATGGCCGAGACGGTGGTGCTGGTGGTCTCGGAGCTGGTGACCAACGCCGTGGTGCACACCGGCTGTCCGGCCGTGCTGAGGCTCTGTCTGCCGGTGGCCGAGGGGCCGCAGGAGGAGGCCGGGCCGGCCGGCTCACTGCGGGTGGAGGTCGCCGACGCGAGCCGGTCCGCGCCGGCCCCGCGGCACGCGGGAGCGGACGAGGACGCGACCAACGGGCGCGGCCTGGAACTGGTCGAGCTGCTCTGCGAGCGCTGGGGTTGGTACCCGGACGGCTCGGGCAAGCGGGTCTGGTGCGAGATCGGCACCGACGCCCGGCCCACCGATCCGCTGGCGGACGTCGACTGGGCGGCTTTGGCGCAATAGCGGCTTCCGCGGGCGGCCCCGGCGGCGGCCCGGGGCCGGTGGCGATCACCGGCCGAAAGGTGACGCAACCATTCCGAATTTCGGACTACCCATTGACGTGACGTATCCGACTGATCACGCTTGGGTGCGGCTCTCCGTCGCGAGGGGACGCCGAGGGGCCGTCCGACCACCACCGCGGTACCGCTGTCCAGGGGGATCATGTCAGCGAGGGAACCGCGGACTGCCGGTCGCAGGCCGCTCCTCGGCGAGTGCGGAGGGGGCGGCGCGGGTTCAGGGCCCGCGCGTCGCGGGCGGATGGCGGCCTGCCGTGTCGTGCTCGGGGCGCGCACGGTCTGCCGCCGTCCGCTGCGCCGCCCGCAGGGCGTCGGGATCCGGCCATCGAGGGGCGGGCGTTGCCGGCCGGCCGCTGGGCAGGCGCTGTCGGCCGGCCACTGATCACGGCGCGACCGGCCGGCGACGGGCTACCTGGGGGCCGCCCGGAAGGTGCGCCGGTAGGCGCTCGGGGCCACGTCGAGCCGGCCGCGCAGTTGCAGGCGCAGCGAGGCCGCCGTGCCGAAGCCGGACTCCCGGGCGACCTGGTCGATCGTCAGGTCGGTCCGCTCCAGCAACTGACGGGCCCGCTCGGTGCGCTGGGTGGTGATCCACTGGCCGGGACTGGCCCCGGTCTCCTCGCGGAAGCGCCGGGTGAAGGTCCGTACGCTCATCCCCGCCCGGTCGGCGAGCCGGCTGAGCGCGAGCGGCTGGTCCAGGTGCTCCAGCGCCCAGGCCCGGACCGCGGCGGTGCCGAGGTCGTCGGCGTCCACCGGGCTCGGGGCCTCCACGTACTGCTTCTGACCGCCCTCGCGCCACGGCGGCACCAGGCAGTTGCGGGCCACCGCGTTGGCCACCGCGCTGCCGTGGTCGCGGCGGACCACGTGCAGGCAGAGGTCCACCCCGGCGGCCACCCCGCCGGAGGTGAGGATGTCGCCGTCGTCGGTGTAGAGCACGTCCGGATCGAGCCGCACCCGGGGGAACAGCCGGGCGAAGCGATCGGTGTAGCGCCAGTGGGTGGTGGCCGGGCGGCCGTCCAGCAGCCCGGCGGCGGCCAGCACGAAGGAGCCGGTGCAGATCGACATCAGCCGGGTACCGGGCCGGATCCGGGCCAGTGCGGAGGCCAGGGCCGGGGTGAAGCAGGCGTCGGCGACGGCCGGGGCGGAGTCGGCGGAGGCCGGGACGACCACCGTGTCGGCGCGTTCCAGCAGTTCGGGCCCGTGGTCGACCATGACCCGGAAGTCGGCGCTGGTGCCGACCGGCCGCCCGTCCAGGGTGCAGGTGGCCACCTCGTAGAAGGGCCGTCCGGCCGGGTCCTTGGCGCCGCCGAAGATGCGGGCCGGGATGCCGAGTTCGAAGGCGATCACGCCCTCCAGGGCGAGTACCGCGACCAGGTGCGCCATGTCGTCCCCTCGGGTGTCGGCGGGTCCGGGCCAGCGTACGCCGAGGTGTGGCCCGATTCTTGCGAAAGCTGTCATTCAGGCCACTCGTCCGGGGCCCGGCGGCCCGGAACACTCGTGCGGGTGACCGAACGCAGCGCCCCCCACCGCACGCCCGTCCCCGAACCGGCCGACTCCGGACCGGCTGGTTCCGGACCGGCCGGTTCCGAGCAGACCGTCCCCCAGCAGACCGTCCCCGCACCGGCCGGGCGCCCCCGGGTGCACTACGCCTGGGTGGTGGCCGGCGTCTCCCTGCTGGTCCTGCTCGGCTCGGCCGGCTTCCGCTCCACGCCGAGCCTGATGATGGACGCCCTGCACAACGAGTTCGGCTGGTCGCTCGGGACGATCTCCGCGGCCACCTCCGTCAACCTGACCCTCTACGGCCTCACCGCCCCCTTCGCCGCCGCCCTGATGGACCGGTTCGGGGTGCGCCTGGTGGTGGTCTGCGCGCTGCTGACCATCTCGGTCGGCTCCGGGCTCACCATGCTGATGCGCGAGCCGTGGCAACTGGTGCTCTGCTGGGGCGTGCTGGTCGGACTCGGCAGCGGCTCGATGGCCGGCGCCTTCGCCACCACCATCACCGGCCGCTGGTTCCAGGCCCGCCAGGGCCTGGTCACCGGGGTCCTCACCGCGGCCGGGGCGGCCGGCAACCTGGTCTTCCTGCCGGTCGGCGCCTGGCTCGTCGAGCAGCACGGCTGGCGCTCGGCCGTCGTCGTGGTCTCGCTCGCGGCCAGCGCCGTCGCGGTCCCGGTGCTGCTGCTGATGCGCGAACGGCCCGCCGACATCGGCCTGCTCCCGTACGGCGCGACCGAGGAACGGCCCACCACCCCGGCCATCACCGACGGCCGCGCCCTGGCCCGCTCGCTGCGGGTGCTGCGGGAGGCCGCCCGCACCCGGGCGTTCTGGCTGCTGGCCGGCTCCTTCGCGATCTGCGGCGCCACCACCGCCGGCCTGGTCGGCACCCACTTCATCCCGGCGGCGCACGACCACGGCATGCCGGTCACCACCGCCGCGAGCCTGCTCGCCCTGATCGGCCTCTTCGACGTGGTCGGCACCATCTTCAGCGGCTGGCTCACCGACCGGGTCGACTCCCGGGTGCTGCTCACCACCTACTACGGGCTGCGCGGCCTGTCCCTGCTGCTGCTCCCGCAGCTGCTGGCGGGCTCGCTGCAGCCGCCGATCCTCGCCTTCGTGGTCTTCTACGGCCTGGACTGGGTCGCCACCGTCCCGCCGACCGTCGCACTGTGCCGCCGGCACTTCGGTGAGGACGCCCCGATCGTCTTCGGCTGGGTCCTGGCCAGCCACCAGATCGGTGCGGCCGTCGTCGCCGGGCTGGCCGGCCTGGCCCGCGACGCGCTCGGGAACTACGACCTGACCTGGTACGGCGCCGGCGCGCTGTGCGCGGTCGCGGTCGGGCTCTGCCTGGCGCTCCGCGGCGGTCGGCCGGGCGGAGCGGGTGTCGCCGTGAAGGCTGTCGGGGCGGAGGCCTAGGCTCCCGGCATGGCGCTCAACTTCACCCTGGACCCGAAGCTCGACCCCGACCTGCGGACGGACATCGTCCGGCTGTGGACCGACGTCACCAATGCCGGCGGCGCGGTCGGCTTCGTGGCGCCGGTCACCGAGGAAGAGGTGTGGGACACCGCCGACCGCCAGTTCAGCGGGGTCGGCCCGGACGGTCCGGACCGGCTGCTGGTCGCCCACGACGGCGACACCGGCCGGCTGGTCGGCGTGCTGTTCTTCGCGTCCACGCGCTTCGAACTCATGGAGCACTGGCGGATGCTCAAGCGGGTCATGGTGCACCCGGACTGCCAGGGCCTCGGGTACGGTGCCGCGCTGCTCGCCGAGGCCGAACGGGTGGCCCGGGAGTGGGGCCTGGAGTCGCTGCGGCTCACCGCGCGCGGCGGCCTGGGACTGGAGCGGTTCTACACCCGCAGCGGCTACCAGGAGGTCGGCCGGGTGCCGGCCGCGATCCGGGTCGCCCCCGGGGACGACCGCGACGACATCACCATGTGGCTCGACCTGCGCTGAGCACGGCCCGGGCACCGGTCCGTACGGCCGGTGCGGCCCGGTCGGGTGGCCTTCCCTCCTTGCCCGCCGTCGGGCAGGAGGGGCCCACCTCCTTGGCCGGCGTCGGGCAGGAGGGGCCCACCTCCTTGGCCGGCGTCGCGCAGGAGGGGCCCTCCCGCGCGCCGGGTGTCAGGCATGCTTGACTGGAGGGCCCGCCCCGCAAGGACCCGCCCAGTCCCCGCGCAAGAAGAAGGATGTGTTCCAGTGAGCAGCAACGGCCTGGAGAAGTCGCACGCCACGCTCCGCTACACCTCCATGCGGGTCAGCATCTTCCTGGGTTGCCTGCTGGTGGCCCTGCTGCTCGGGCACTTCGGGATCATCCCGGTCAGCGGCGAGGCCGGCATGATCTTCCTCTTCCTGCTGGCCGCGGTCGCCTCCGCGCCGCTCAGCTACGCGCTGCTGAGCAAGCAGCGCGACGCGATGTCGGCCCAGCTCAGCGGCAAGCTCTCCGGGGTCCGCAGCCGTACGGCCGAGCGGATCGCCGCGCAGAACGCCGAGGAGGACGCCGCCGACGACGCCGCCCGCGCGGCGACCGCCGGTCAGAACTGACCCCGGCCCCACCGCAGACCACCGAGCCCGGACCGCAGCCCCCGTGCCCGCCACCCGAGACTCCGTGCCGTCGGAACAGCCGTCCGGCGCGGGTCCGTCGGAACAGCCGTCCGGGCCGCCGTCCGCCGAGGGCGCGTCGGGGACCTGGCCGGCCCCCGTGCGCCGGCCCACCGGGCGGGACGTGGCCCGGCTCGCCGGGGTGTCCCAGGCGACGGTGTCCCTGGTCTTCTCCGGCGCCGAGGCCGGCCGCCGGGTCTCCGAGGCCACCCGGCAGCGGGTCCGGGAGGCGGCCGGAAGTCTCGGCTACCGCCCGCAGGCGGCCGGCCGGCAGCTGCGGCTGGGCCGCAGCGGGATGATCCTGCTCGCCGTGCCGAACCTCCAGGGCCCGTTCTTCGGGCGGGTGTTGGAGGGAGTCCACGACGAGGCCGGACGCAACGGCCTGGCGGTCGTGGTGAGTTCCGGCTGGGGGAGTGACACCCTCGCCGAGGCCGCCACCGCCGGCCGGTTCGACGGCCTGCTGATCTGCTCCCCGGACGACAGCCAGCTCGGCGGGCTGCCCGCCGACACCCCCGCCGTCTTCCTGGACGCCGACCCGGGCACCGACCGCACCCGTCCGACCGTCGAGCTCGACGTGGCCGGCGGGATGCGTGCGGCGGTCGAGCACCTGGCCGCTCTCGGCCACCACCGGATCGGCCGGCTGCGCTCCACCCACGCGGCGTACACCTTCCGGGTGCGGCAGGCCGCGTTCGAGCAGGCGGTCCGGGAACTCGGCCTGGACGTCGTGGAGTCGGGCGTGAGCCTGAACGACGGCCACCGGGCCGCGCGCGCCGTGGCGGGTCGGATGCTGGCCCGGGCGGACCGGCCGCGCGCGGTGATCTGCGATGACGACGTGGTCGCCTCCGGGGTCTACCAGGCCGCCGCGGAGCTGGGGTTGCGGGTGCCGGAAGACCTGTCCGTGGTCGGCATGGACAACGTCGCGGTGGCCGCGCTGCTCGCCCCGCCGCTGACCACCGTCGACCTGCCGGGCGAGGAGCTCGGCCGGGCGGGCGCGGCCGCGTTGGCGGGCCTGCTGCGCGGGGAGCGGGTGGAGCCGGTGGCGCCGCTGGCCACGTCGCTGGTGCTGCGCTCCTCCACGGCGTCGGCGGGCGGGGCTGCGACGGGCACCGCGCGGGCGGGCACGGCCCCGGCGGGCTGACCGCCCGTGGGCGGAGGGACGGGACCGCGCCCGCCGGCCAGACCGCCGGCGGGCGCAGTCGTTCACGGGGGTGGGCCGGCCGGGGTGGCCGGTTCGGCCGGGGCGGCCCACCGCGTCGGCGCTGCGGTTCAGCCCACCGGGACGGGCTGGGCCGGTCGGGCCGTGACGGCCGGCGCGGTGTGGAACCAGCGCCGGGCGCCGAACAGCAGCAGCGCCCCGAGCGCGATCCCGCCGGCCGCGCACAGTGCGACCGGGCGCAGCGAGTCCTCGGCGAGGCTGCCGGAGACCGCGTAGCCGAGCGAGTTGCCGGTGGCGAACAGCGTCACCAGCCAGGCGAAGGCCTCGGTGACGGTGCCGGTCGGCGCCAGTTCGGCGACCAGGACGAAGGCCGCCGCCAGCAGCGGGGCCAGCACGATGCCGGACAGGAAGGCCAGCGCGGCCATCGGGTAGGGACCGGGCAGGGTGAGCAGTGGCAGGTAGGAGGCGGCCATCGCGGCCGCCATCACCCAGGTGCGGGTCGCGGTGCTGCTGCGCCACTTGACCGCGCCGTAGCCGAGCGCGCCGAGCAGTCCGCCGAGCGCGGCCAGTGCCAGCAGGGTGCCCGCGCCGCCGGGCAGCGCGCCGGTGTGGCGCTCGGCGTAGGCGATGAACAGCACGTTCTGCGCGCCGACCGTCCAGCCGGCGCCGGCCAGTCCGACCAGCAGCAGCACCAGGCCGGGGGAGCGCAGCGGCCCGAGCAGGCCGGCCGAGTGCTCGCGGACCGGGGCGCGCCAGGCCTTGGCGGGTGCCGTGGTGGCGACGATCAGCGCGCCGGCCAGGCCGAGCCCGGCGGCCACCCAGAGCGCGGCGACCGGGCTGAAGAGGCCGGCGATCCCGGCGACGGCCAGCGGCCCGGCGACGTAGAGGATCTGCTGGGAGGCCGAGTCGAAGGCGTAGGCGGTGTCGAGCTGCTTCTCCTCGACGACCTCCGGCCAGAGCGAGCGCAGGCAGGGCTCCAGCGGGGGCATGGCGAGTCCGGCGATCGCGGCGCCGATGGGGGCGGCGAGCGGGGAGGCGGGGGCGAGGGCGAGCAGCGCGTACCCGCCGCCGGCCACCACGGCGGAGGCGAGCAGGACGCGCGGCTGCCCGGTGCGGTCCACGATCCGTCCGAGCACCGGTCCGCCGACGGCCGCGGAGATCGCGTACGCGGCGGTGGCCAGCCCGATCCGCCCGTACGGCGCGCCGGCCTCGCGCAGGGCGAGGGCGATCACCAGGGCGGTCATGCCGGCGGGCAGGCGGCCGAGCAGGGTGCCGAGGAGCAGGCGGGTGACGTGTGGGGCGCGGAGCAGGGCGAGGTAGCCCATCGGCGTCTTCTCCGGTCTGGGCAGGCGGGGGCGGGGACGTCGTCAAGGTTATACGTATAACTGCTCAGCGGTCAATCGGGCCATCGGTTCGAACTGATGGGGCGTCAGCTTCGTTCGTGCCCGGAGTTCGGCTCCGAAGCGGGATGCGGAGGGGTGGGGACTTCCGGCCATCTCAAACAAGTACTTTGAACATCTCAAACCTTTACTGCTAACGTGTCGGCCATGACAGCCTCAGACGCACTGCGGACGCACGGACCGGGCCCCCTGCCCGGAGCCGCCCGTTCGTGCGCTCTGACCGGCGCTGTGGACAGCCCGCGCCGTTGTCGCGCCACGAGCTGTACTGCCATGAGCTGTACCGCGGCGGCACGCCCCTGACCCGGGGGTCCCGACCTCTTCCGTCCGGCCCCCGCCGTGCCGCCTGCTCCGCCTCACGCCCCCGTTCAGCACCGCCCTCCCCCGGAGACGCACCCCCATGTCCACAGCGCCCGAGGCGACCTCGTCGCCGTCCGTGCTCACCCGCATCCGCAAGACCCCGTTCTGGGTGCAGATCGTCGCCGGCCTCGTGTTCGGCGTCGGCCTCGGCTACCTGGCCCGGGCCGCCGACATCTCCTGGCTGGCCACCACCCTGGAGACCATCGGCAAGATCTTCGTCCAGCTGCTCAAGCTGGCCGTCCCGCCGCTGGTGTTCACCGCGATCGTGGTGAGCGTCGCCAACCTGCGCAACGTCACCAACGCGGCCCGGCTGGCCACCCGCACGCTGCTCTGGTTCATGATCACCTCGCTGATCGCGGTCGGCATCGGCCTGGGCCTGGGCCTGCTGACCAACCCCGGCAAGGGCACCAACCTCAAGACCGAGGGCCTCAAGGCGCTCGACTCCAAGGGCACCTGGATCGACTTCATCACCGGGATCTTCCCGACCAACATCGTCGACGCCTTCGCCAAGGTGAACGTGCTGCAGATCGTCTTCATGGCGGTCGTGGTCGGTGCCGCGGTCATCAAGCTCGGCGCCAAGGCCGAGCCGGTCCTCAAGCTCAGCGAGTCCGTGCTGGAGCTCACCCAGACCGCGCTGTGGTGGGTCATCCGGCTCTCCCCGCTCGGCACCCTCGGCCTGATCGGCAAGTCCGTCGCCAAGTACGGCTGGGACCTGCTCAAGCCCTTCGCCACGCTGACCCTCGACATCTACGTCGGCTGCGCGCTGGTCCTCTTCGTCGTCTACTCGCTGGTGCTGCGCTTCGCCGCGGGCCTCAACCCGCTGCACTTCTTCAAGGGCGCCTGGCCCGCGATCCAGCTGGCCTTCGTCTCGCGCTCCTCGGTCGGCACCCTGCCGGTCACCCGCCGCGTCACCGAGCGCCTCGGCGTCCCCAGCGAGTACGCGTCCTTCTCGGTGCCGTTCGGCGCCACCACCAAGATGGACGGCTGCGCCGCGATCTACCCGGCGATCGCCGCGATCTTCGTCGCCCAGGTCTACAACATCGAGCTCGGCATCAAGGACTACATCCTGATCGCGTTCGTCTCGGTGGTCGGCTCGGCCGCCACCGCGGGCCTCACCGGCGCGATCGTCATGCTGACGCTCACCCTGTCCACCCTGGGCCTGCCGCTGGAGGGCGTCGGCCTGCTGCTCGCCATCGACCCGATCCTGGACATGATGCGCACCGCGACCAACGTCGCCGGGCAGGTCCTGGTGCCGGTCGTCGTCGCCGCGCGGGAGAAGATCCTCGACGTCGCCGCGTACAACAACCCCTCGGGCGACCTGTACGACACGGACGCCCCGTCCCGGGTCGTTCCGGGCGCTGCCGCCGCCTGATCCCGGCGCCGCTTCGGAGTCGCTCCGGAGCTGACGCGAGGGCCCTCTCCCGGTTCGCCGGGGGAGGGCCCTCGCGTGCTGCGGCGGTGTGGTGTGGCTGTGTGCTGCGGCGGTGTGCTGCGCCCCGGGCGTGGTGGCTGCGTGTCGTGGCTGCGCGCCGCCGGTCGGGAAAAGGCAGGGGGCCCACCGATGGGCGGGCCCCCTTGGGTACTGCTCCTGTGCTCATGGTGACGGCTGTCGGGAGCCGCCGGCGGACCCATCGGGGTCCCGAGCGATCAGATCATCAGAGGATGGTCAGACAGCGGTGACGTTCTCCGCCTGCGGGCCCTTCGGGCCCTGGGTGACGTCGAAGGTGACCGTCTGGTTCTCCTCCAGCGAACGGAAGCCGTTCGCGTTGATGGCGGAGTAGTGAACGAAGACGTCGGGGCCGCCGCCCTCCTGGGCGATGAAGCCGAAGCCCTTCTCAGCGTTGAACCACTTGACGGTTCCCTGAGCCATGCCGTTCTCCTTGCGATGCGAGTCGGGGACCACACCGTGTGGCCCCCTGTCCGCTGCGCTGATCGCCCTGCCTCCGGACGAGTCCGAAGTTTTTCGATATTGCTGAAAAACTACAAAAAGCCTGCGGTTACATGCTCCGCAGGCTTCAAGTACTGCAAGGGGAATCAAACTGCAACTGAGGGCAACGCTAGCATGCGGTCGCTGTGACGACCAGAGGTCACTTACGGCTCCGGAGGTGCGTGTCGGAAGGCCGGAAGCGGGCGTGGGTAGGCGTGTTGGGGGCGCGCGAGGGCGTGTCGGGTGGCCGGTGCGAGCCGTCCTGAGCAGCGGGCATACGCTGCGGGGAGGCGTACGAACAGCAAGGGAGCGGCGCAGTGGCAGCACCGGACGCACAAACACCGGACGCGCGGATGCGGGAGCCCCAGGAGAACACCCCGCTCAGGCCCCGGGTCGGCCATATTCAGTTCCTGAACTGCGTTCCCCTCTACTGGGGACTCGCCAGGACCGGCAATCTGCTCGACCTGGACCTCACCAAGGACACCCCGGAGAAGCTGAGCGACCAGCTCGTCGGCGGGGCCCTGGACATCGGTCCGATCACCTGCGTGGAGTACCTGCGCAACGCCGACGAGCTGCTGGTCCTGCCCGACATCGCCGTCGGCAGCGACGGCCCGGTGATGTCCTGCCTGATCGTGAGCAAGGTGCCGCTCGCCGACCTCGACGGCCGCCGGGTCGCCCTCGGCTCCACCAGCCGCACCTCGGTCCGGCTCGCCCGGCTGCTCCTGGAGGAGCGCGAGGGCGTCCGCCCGGACTACTTCAGCTGCCCGCCGGACCTCGGCGCGATGCTCGCCGAGGCCGACGCCGCCGTCCTGATCGGCGACCCGGCACTGCGCGCCTACCTCGGCCAGGCCGCCGACCTCGGGCTGACCGTCCACGACCTCGGCGAGATGTGGAAGGAGTGGACCGGCCTGCCGTTCGTCTTCGCCGTCTGGGCGGTGCGCCGCGAGTTCGCCGAGCGGAGCCCGGAGCTGACCGCGGCCGTGCACCGGGCCTTCCTGGAGTCCCGCGACCTGTCGCTGGTGGAGGCCGCCAAGGTCGCCGAGCAGGCCGCCCGCTGGGAGGCCTTCGGGGCGGACGTGCTGGAGCGGTACTTCAGCGAGGCGCTCGACTTCTCCCTCGGGGAGCGCCAGTTGGCCGGCGTCGCCGAGTTCGCCCGGCGGGTCGCACACGACAGCGGGTTCGCGCCGGACGTGGCGGTGCGGCTGCTGGAGCCGGTGGAGCTGCCGCTGGAGCCGCCGTTGGAGCCCGCGGGGCTGCCGCTGGAGCCCGCGGAGCTACCGCTGGGCTGAGCGGGCGCCGGGTGGCGGTGGGCCGGGCCGGGGGTCGGTCGCGCCGGGGGTCGGTCGCGTCGGGCCGCGTCGGGTCGGGCCGCATCGGCCCGGGTCAGGCCGCATCGGCCCGGCGGAGAGCGGGCTGACGCGGACGGCGAAATGTGCTGGCGTAGGCTGGTTCGGCCGTACCCGGACGCCCCGTCGTCCGGTCCGGCCGCGCAGACCGCAGCAACACCCGAGAGAGAGAAGGCCGCCAGGTGACCGAGCTCGCAGCGACCACCCTCGATGCGTCCAGCACCGACCTGCAGGCCGTGCTCGACCGGGCCGCCGCCGGCGGCCGGATCACTCCGGAGGAGGCGCTGGAGCTGTACCGCTCCGCGCCGCTGCACGCGCTCGGCTCCGCCGCCGACACGGTGCGCCGCCGCCGCTACGCCGGTACCGAGCACATCGCGACGTACATCATCGAGCGCAACATCAACTACACCAACGTCTGCGTGACGGCGTGCAAGTTCTGCGCCTTCTACGTGCCGCCGAAGAGCGACAAGGGCTGGTCCCGCGAGCTCGACGAGATCCTGCGCCGCTGCGCGGAGACGGTCGAGCTGGGCGGCACCCAGATCATGTTCCAGGGCGGCCACCACCCGGACTACGGCGTGGAGTACTACGAGCGCGCGTTCTCGGCGATCAAGGCCGAGTTCCCGCAGCTGGTGATCCACTCGCTGGGCGCCTCCGAGGTCGACCACATGTCCCGGATCTCCGGCGTCTCCATCGAGGAGGCGATCACCCGGATCCACAAGGCGGGCCTGGACTCCTTCGCCGGCGCCGGCGCCGAACTGCTGCCGGAGCGCCCGCGCAAGGCGATCGCCCCGCTCAAGGAGTCCGGCGAGCGCTGGCTGGAGATCATGGAGGCCGCGCACGGCCTCGGCGTGGAGTCCACCTCCACCATGCTGATGGGCACCGGCGAGACCAACGCCGAGCGGATCGAGCACCTGCGGATGATCCGCGACGTGCAGGACCGCACGGGCGGCTTCCGGGCCTTCATCCCGTACACCTACCAGCCGCAGAACAACCACCTCAAGGGCTCGACCCAGGCCACCGTCTTCGAGTACCTGCGGATGATCGCGATCGCCCGCCTGTTCCTCGACAACATCGCCCACATCCAGGGCTCCTGGCTCACCACCGGCAAGGAGGCGGGCCAGCTGTCGCTGCACTACGGCGCGGACGACCTCGGCTCGGTCATGCTGGAGGAGAACGTCGTCTCGGCGGCCGGCGCCAAGCACCGCTCCAACCTCACCGAGCTGATCCACCTCATCCGGGCCGCCGACCGCGTCCCGGCGCAGCGCGCGACCACCTACGAGCACCTGCGGGTGCTGGACGACCCGGCCAACGACCCGGTCGACCCCCGGGTCGCCTCGCACATCGCCTCCACGGCGATCGAGGGCGGCACCGCGCACCCCGAGCTGAAGATCCTGGACAACGACTGAGGCCCCGGTGCTGACCCTGCACCGGGCGGCCTCCGTGCTGCCCGACCCGGCCGACCCCACCGCCCCGTTCTTTACGGACGGGGCGGTGGTGGTGCGTGACGAGCGCGTCGAGGCGGTCGGGCCGTACCGGGAGCTGGCGGCGGCACACCCGGGCGCGCGGGTGCGGGACTGGGGCCCGGCCGTGCTCACACCCGGGCTGCGCAACCCGTACGGGCACTGGCTGCTGGAGCGGGCGTACCACCCGGATCCGCGCGAGGAGATCGGGGCCGAGCCGGTGGCGGACGGCCTGGTCGGATCGACCGACGAGGCGCGCTGCGGGGCGAGTGCGCGGCGCGGCCTGCAGCGGATGCTCGGATTCGGTGTGACGGCGGTGGCCGGGCCGTTCGAGCGGGCCTCGGTGCGGACGGCGGTGGCGCGGTCGGGGCTGGTGGGGTTGCCGGGGGCGGCCGGGCTTTCCGGGCCGTTGGATCCGCTGGCGGTCCTGACGCTCGCGGAGGCCGTGCACGGGCGGGTGGCGGTCGGTGGCCGGGCGGACTTCGCGGTGTTCCCGGTGCCGGTGCTGCCGGCGCCTGACGGGTCTGTGGGGGTCGCGGGGGAGGGGCGGGTCGAGCCGGCCGCCGGTGGGTGCCTGGCCACGGTCCTGGGCGGGCGGTTGGTGTACCGGCGGCGCTGAGCGGAGCGCTCGGAAGGGCCCGAGCGCCGGTGCGAGTGTGACGTACCCGTCAGTAGCCGGATTGGCTTGCCGCGTACGGGACTTCCTTCGTGTGCACCCGAACTCCGGTGCCGGTAGCGGGGAGTGATTGCCCCTTCGCCGTGACCTGAGGGCCCGCCAGCGGATACGATCCCGGACAGCTCACTCCGTACCCTCACCACACCACCGCCCGTGCCCGCGGGTGGCGGGGCCGCCTCCCCCGGTCCCGAAGGCAAGCCAGGACAGGAACCATGCAAACCGCGACCGTTCCCCCGCCGCGCATCCCGCGGTTGGGCCGTGGTTGGTACCTCGCCGCCGTGCTCAGTGCCGTGCTGGCCGTCGGCATGTGCCTGCTCGGCTGGCGCCAGGCCGACCAGGCCGACCGGATCGAGGCGCACCCGGTGAGAGTCCAGGGCGTCGTCACCCAGCTCCCGACCGGCGGCGGCACCTACAGCGCCGTCAGCTACCGGGTGGGCGGTCAACCGCACACCGCCGCCGCCCTGCCCCTCGCCGACGGCATCAAGCTCGGTGACGCGGTCTGCCTGGAGCACGCCGCCGACGACGCGGGCGCCGTACGGATCTGCGGCGACACCTACCCGCAGCCCGTCGGCGTCGGCCTGGCCCGGTTCAGCGTGCCGGTCGCCGTGGTCCTCTTCGTGATCTGCGTGCTGCGCATCCGGCGCTACCGGAAGGCCATCGCCATCCGCGCCGGACAGGGGCGGCTGGCCGCCAACCTCGCGCTGGCGACGGAGGCACTGGCGGACGGGATGCCCGCGATAACGCACGGCAAGCGCTCCCGCCGGAAGCGGCGGGCGGGCGGGCGGCGCGCGCAGCACTGAGCGGCGCGGCTCCCCGGGCCGGCTCCCCGGGCCGGGTCCGTCGGGGCGGCCGGGGGCTGGCGGGGTCGGGCAGGGCTCGTCGGGGTCTGGCGGGGCTCGCCGGGGTCGACTGGGGCTCGCCGGGACCGCTCGGGGCCCGCCGGGGCGTCCCGTTGGTGCGCCCCCTTGGTCGGGGCGTCCGCGCGAGGGTGAACAATGGGGGCGTGACCCGAGCTTCCCTGGACAAGCAGCCGCACGAAGTCGCCGCCATGTTCGACGACGTCGCGGCCAAGTACGACCGCACCAACGACGTGCTCTCCCTCGGCCAGGCCCGCGCCTGGCGCCGGGCGGTGGCCGAGGCGGTGGACGCCGGACCGGGTGACCTCGTGCTCGACCTCGGGGCCGGCACCGGTACCTCCTCGCTGCCCTTCGCCGAGGCCGGAGCCCAGGTCGTCCCCTGCGACTTCTCGGTCGGCATGCTCGCCGAGGGCAAGAGCCGCCACCCCGAGCTGGCGCTCACCGCCGGGGACGCCACCCGGCTGCCCTTCGCGGACGACGTCTTCGACTCGGTGACGATCTCCTTCGCGCTGCGCAACGTCCAGGACACCGACGCGGCGCTGCGCGAGATGCTGCGGGTCACCAAGCCCGGCGGCAAGCTGGTCATCTGCGAGTTCTCCACGCCGACCTGGACGCCGTTCCGGACGGTCTACACCGAGTACCTGATGCGCGCGCTGCCGCCGGTCGCCACGGCCGTCAGCAGCAACCCCGACGCGTACGTCTACCTCGCCGAGTCCATCCGGGCCTGGCCGGACCAGCCCGGGCTGGCCGCCAAGCTGCAGGAGGACGGCTGGTCGAAGGTCGCCTGGCGGAACCTGACCGGCGGGATCGTCGCGCTGCACCGCGCGTACAAGATCGCGTAGGCGGGGCGGGGCGGGCTCGGGTCGGTCGGTTGATCGGTCGGTCGAGGCCGGATCGGTCGAGTCGGGCCGGGTCGGGTCGGTCAGGTCCTGGGCGGACGGTCGCGGGAGCGTGCGCCGGGAGCCTGGGGCGCGGGCGACTCCGGCGGCGTGAGCGGAACTAGACTGCCGGAGACAAAAGCCGCCGTCCCCCCGCCGCAGCTCCAGGAGTGTGTCCACGTGTCCGAGACCGCAGCCGATCTGACGAAGCCGGACAGCCCGGTGGAGAGCACGGCCGACGTCATCGTGGTCGGCGCGGGCCCGGCCGGATCCGCCACCGCCTACTACCTGGCCCAGGCCGGGCTGGACGTGCTGCTGCTGGAGAAGACCGCCTTCCCGCGCGAGAAGGTCTGCGGCGACGGCCTGACCCCGCGCGCCACCAAGCAGCTGGTGGACATGGGCATCGACGTCTCCACCGACAACGGCTGGCTGCACAACAAGGGCCTGCGCATCATCGGCGGCGGCGTCCGACTGGAACTGGACTGGCCGGAGCTGTCCTCCTTCCCCGACTACGGCCTCGTCCGCAAGCGCGCCGACTTCGACGAACTGCTGGCCCGTCAGGCCGAGAAGGCCGGCGCGCGGCTCTACGAGCGCTGCAACGTCAGCGGACCGGTCCTGGACGACCGCACCGGCCGGATCATCGGCGTCACCGCCAAGCTCGGTGACGAGAAGCGCCAGGTCACCTTCCGCGCCCCGCTCGTGGTCGCCGCCGACGGCAACTCGACCCGGCTCTCGCTCGCCATGGGCCTGCACCGGCGCGAGGACCGCCCGATGGGCGTCGCCTACCGCACGTACTTCACCTCGCCGCGCCACGACGACGACTACCTGGAGTCCTGGCTGGAGCTGTGGGACACCCGCGGCAGCCAGCGCAAGCTGCTGCCCGGCTACGGCTGGGTCTTCGGCATGGGCGACGGCACCTCCAACGTCGGCCTCGGCATCCTCAACTCCTCGCCCGCGTTCGGCGAGCTGGACTGGCGCGAGGTGCTCAAGGCCTGGTGCGCGAGCATGCCCGAGGAATGGGGCTACACCCCCGACAACATGACCGAGCCGATCCGCGGCGCCGCCCTGCCGATGGCCTTCAACCGGCAGCCGCACTACACCCGCGGCCTGCTCCTCGTCGGCGACGCGGGCGGCATGGTCAACCCGTTCAACGGCGAAGGCATCGCCTACGCGATGGAATCCGGCCAGATCGCCGCCGGGGTCATCGTGCAGGCCCTCGCCCGGGTCACCGACGGCGGCCGCGAGCGTGCCCTCCAGGCCTACCCGCGCATCCTCAAGGACGTGTACGGCGGCTACTACACGCTGGGCCGCGCGTTCGTGAAGCTGATCGGCAACCCGAAGGTGATGCAGATCGCCGCCCAGCGCGGCCTCACCCACCCGATGCTGATGCGCTTCACCCTGAAGCTGCTCGCCAACCTGACCGACCCGCAGGGCGGCGACGCGATGGACCGCGTCATCAACGGGCTCGCCCGGGTGGCGCCGAACGCCTGACCCGGGGCCTGCCGGGCGTTCCCCGGTGGCTCAGGCCTGGTCCGCCGCGCCCGCTGCCGCCTCGGCCGCGCCCGCCGCCTCCGCCGCGTCCGCCGCCTCCCGAAGCCCGTCGACCGGGCGTCGGGAGGCGGCGGAGCGCTGTTCGACGTAGGCCAGGCGGTCGGCGAAGACCCGGGCCGCGTCGGGCGTGAGCGTCCGCAGGGCGACCAGTGCGGCGAAGACGACGTCGCAGAGCTCGTGCTGGACGTCCTCCCAGGAGTGGGTGACCCCCTTGCGCGGGTTCTGGCCGGTGGCGCCGATCACCGCCGCGCCGACCTCGCCGACCTCCTCGGAGACCTTGAGGATCCGGAGCAGACGCTCCTCCGGGGGCGACTGCGTGCCCTGCTCGTCCAGCCATGCGACCAGGTGGTCGACGCTCTCCCAGATCCGGCTGTCCATGCTGCGCTGCTCCCATGCGGTGGTCGTCGGTGCTGCCACCGTACGGGAGCGGTGCGGCGGGCGGTTGCCGGTGGGCGGGTGGCTGTGCGGTTGCCGGGTGGGCAGGCAGTCGACCGGGCGAGTGGTCGGCGGGGCGAGTGGTCGTCCGGTCAGCGGGTGCTGATCTTCACGTGGCGGATGTTCACCGGAAGGGTCGGGAAACCGTCGCCGGGGTTGTTCTGGTCGTCCTCGCCGCCGGCGGCGATCTTCTGCAGGACGTCCAGGCCGGCCGTGATCCGGCCGAACGGGGTGTAGGCGGGGGAGAGCTTGGTGTCCTTCCAGACGAAGAAGAACTGGCTGCCGTTGGTGTTCGGGCCGGCGTTGGCCATGGCCACGGTGCCGGCCGGGTAGGTGGCGCCGGTCAGGTTCTCGTCCGGGAAGGAGTAGCCGGGGCCGCCGCTGCCCGTCCCGGTCGGGTCGCCGCACTGGAGGACGTAGAGCCGCTGGGTGGTGAGGCGGTGGCAGTGGCTGCGGTCGAAGTAGTCGTGCTCGGCGAGGAAGCGGAACGAGAAGGTGGTGCAGGGCGCCTTGTCGGTCAGGGCTTCGAAGGTGATCTGGCCCTGGCTGGTCCGTAGCGTCGCCCGGTAGGGCTGGGCCGCCTTCTTGGCGTCGAAGACCGGGATGCCCTTGAAATTGTCGGCCGGTACGGCCGGTGTGTAGGTGCAGGCGGGTGCGGCGGCAGCGGAGGCCGGGGAGGCCGCGACGGCGGTGCCGGTGCTTGCGACGAGCGGAAGGACCGTGGCGGCGGCGACCAGCGCCCAGTGCGTGCGCTTCACGTGACGGGCCTTCCGGGGGGTGGTGGACGGCTGGATTGTCATGGAGGAATCATCCACGGCCGGGTGTGGATGCGGTAGGGGGTGGGACGGTTGCGGCCTCTCGGGGTGCGGCGTCCTGGTGGTCGGTCAGTTGCCGTCAGGGGAGGTGGGGTTCGGTGTTGCCGGGGTGGCCGGTGTGGAGGTGAAGAGTCCGGCGCGGGCTGCCAGGGCGGCGGCGTCGGCGGCCCGCTCTGCGGCGCGGGCGTCCAACGGTTCGCCGGAGACGAACAGCCGGTAGTAGAGCGGGGCGGTGGCGGCCCGGACCACCTCGGTGCCGTCCGTTCCGACGGGCAACTCGCCCCGGGATACGGCCCGTTCGGCCACCTCGGCGGCCTGCTGGTGGCGGGCCGCGAAGAAGGCGCGCAGAGCGGCCGCGCCGATGTCGGAGCGCTGGGCGGCGGAGATCAGCGCGGTGGGGGTGGGGCCCAGCTCCGGGTCGGTGAAGACGCTGAAGACTTCCTGGGTGATCCGGCGGAGGTCCTGCCGGAGGTCTCCGGTGTCGGGCAGGGGCCAGGGCTCGTCGGCGGAGGCCGTCAGGGCGTCGGCGACCAGGCCGTCCACCCCACCCCAGCGCCGGTAGAGGGTTGCCTTGTGGGCGCCGGAGCGCCCGGCGACCGCCTCGACGGTCAGGCCGTCGTACCCCTTCCGGGTGACTTCGGCGAGCGTGGCGGCGACCACGTCCGCCCGGACCCGGGCGCTGCGGCCGCCCGGGCGCGGGGTGGGGGTGTGGGGCGGCTGCTCGGGGTGCATGGTCCCGCTCAAAGTCGACTCCAGTCGCATTAAGTCTTGCCGCAGAGTGGCGGCGGTGCCATGCTCATCGTAATGCGACTCGTGTCGCATTACGAGAGGAGCCTATGTGACTGCCATCGCCGTCCCCGACCCCGCCGTGCTCCACCCGCTGGCCGGCCACGACCGGGTCGCCTTCCTGAGGCCGCTCGTCACCGACCCGCGGATCGTGGTCGGCGAGTACACCTACGTCGACGACCCCGACGGCGCCACGCGCTTCGAGGAGCGCAACGTCCTCTATGCCTACGGCCCGGAGCGGCTGGTGATCGGGAAGTACTGTGCGATCGCCACCGGGACCCGGTTCCTGATGGCCGGCGCCGCCCACCCGACCGTCGGCGTCTCCACCTACCCCTTCACGATGTTCGGCGGCACCTGGACCGAGCGGACCCTCGACATCGTGACCGGCCTGCCCAGCCGGGGCGACACCGTGATCGGCAACGACGTCTGGTTCGGCTACGGGGCCACCGTCCTGCCCGGGATCACGATCGGAGACGGCGCGATCATCGCGGCCGGTGCGATGGTCACCGCCGATGTCGAGCCCTACACGGTCGTCGGCGGCAATCCGGCCCGCCCGATCCGCCGCCGCTTCGACGACGCCGACACCGAGCGCCTGCTCCGCGCCGCCTGGTGGGACTGGCCCGTCGCGCTCGTCACCGAACACGTCCGCGTCATCATGTCCGGGACCCCGGCCGACATCGAGGCGATCGCCGCGGCCAACGGCCTGCTCGGCACCTGACCATCCGGGGGCCGGACGGGCATTGATCGCCGGCGGCCCGGTGCGCGATGATGGCGCACCCCGCTCCACGCCGTGCCCCGTCCGATGCCGAGGCACTGCGCCCAGCTCCTGGGTCCGTCCGCCGCCGTACGGTACTCGCGCTCGCCGGTTCCGTTCGCTCGGAGGGATCCTCGTCATGTCTGCCTCCCCGCTCAAGGGCTCGTCCTCGTCGGTCCTTCGTGATCTTCCGGTGCTGCTCGTGGCCGTCGTCTGGGGGTCGAGCTTTCTCGCCGTCCAGCGGGTGGCCGAGCCGGGGACGGTCGTGGCCATGCTCGTGCTGCGGTTCGGGCTGGTGCTGCCGCTGCTCGGGCTGGTCGCCTGGCGGGCCCTGCGCAGGCTGAGCCGCGCCGAGTGGCTCGGGGGTGCCGCACTGGGGCTGGTGCTCAGCGGGATCTTCCTGCTGGAGACCTACGGTGCCGTGCACACCTCCGCGACCAATGCCGGGCTGATCATCAGCCTTGCGATGGTGCTCACCCCGCTCGGAGAGAGCGCCCTGAGCCGGACCGCGCCGCCGAAGGCCTTCCTGGCCGCCGCCGGGCTGGCTGTGCTCGGCGTTGCCCTGCTCACCGGCGACGGCGGACTGCGCGCCCCCTCGCTCGGTGACCTCCTGGTGCTGGGCGCCGCCCTCGTCCGCTCCGGGTACGTCCTCGCCATGGCCCGCACCCGAGCCGTCCGGGACACCGACATGCTCGCCGTGACCTGGGTCCAACTCGCCGTGGCCACCGGCGTCTTCTCCGTCGTGGCACTGTCCGCGGGGCCGGCGCCGTGGACCGTCGCCCGCTCGTACGGGGCCGGCCAGTGGGCCTGGTTGCTGCACCTGTCCTTGTTCTGCACGCTGTTCGCCTTCTTCGTCCAGATGTGGGCCGTCCGGGCCACCTCGCCCTCCCGGGTGAGCCTGCTGCTCGGTACCGAGCCGCTGTGGGCCGCCGTCTTCGGCATCGCCTTGGCCGGGAACCGGATGGGGCCGCTCGCTCTGCTCGGTGGAGCCCTGGTGCTGGTCGCGACCGAGTGGGGCCGTCGCACCGCCCCCACGCCGCGCCCGGCCGGGAACGAGGGCGAGAGCGAGGGGACGAGTGCGACTGACGAGGTGGGGCGGAGCCCGGAGCGGACCCCGGTGTGACCCGCTGTCCTCGTCACCGGCGCCGCCGAAGCGTCCGACGGGCGTAGTCGAGGGTGACCGCGCCGACCAGCGGACCCCAGGCCACCAGGGGCAGGTAGGCGAGCGTCATCACCAGGGCGGCGAAGCCCTGCGGTGAATCGGCCTCGGCCAGGTTGTGCGCCCAGCCGCCGAACGCGGCGGCCAGGCCGAGCGAGGTGAGTGTCGCGGAGCCCAGCAGCGCCGGGACGATCGCGGCGAGCGGGCGCACCCTCCGGCCGCCGATCAGCGGGATCCAGCGGGGCGCGACCAGCCCCCAGGGCCGGACCAGGCCCAGGGTGAGGAAGGCCAGCGCCTCGGCCAGTGCGCTCAGCGCCACACAGTAGACGGTGCCCCAGCCCGGCTGGTGCGCGCTGAACGTCGCGGCCGTCGCGCCGGTGAAGCCGACCGGGACGCCGAAGCCGAAGGCGATCCGCCACAACCCCGAGGGGACGGTGGTGAGGACGGCGGCCTTGGCGGCGAGCCGGGCCCAGCGGGGGGCCGGCGGGACGTCCGGGACGCCGGCCGGGAGGGCGCTCGGGACGGCGCTCGGGAGGGCGTCGGGGAGGGCGGCCTCGGCCCGGCGGGTGGTGCCGCGGGCGTTGATCACGAGCTTCGACATGGCGGTGGGCTCCTTTCGGATCCGGCCTCCGTGGCCGGTTCGACGACTCAAGACTGGAGGCCCGCCGGGGTTGGCAACATCTGCCGATCGGGCTGTTCTCCCTGCTCAACCGGCCTGTGAAATATGCCGATCGGCACAGGCGCACCACCTGACCCGCGTCGTAATGTGACGGCAGTCGAAGAGGTGAAGGGAGGCGATGACGATGTCTCAGATCCTGTCCGGGGTCGTCCTGGTCCTGGCGCTGTCGGCCCGGGCGGTGCGGCGGCGGTACGGCGCGGCTGCCGTGGCGCTGGTGCTCGGGGCGGCGTCGGCCGTGGTCACGTTCGCCGTCTGGATCCTCGGCCGGTGGGCGGAGGGGGACCGCTTGGCCGGGTTGGCGGGCCTGGCCGAACTGGCCGTCCTGCTGGTGTCGGTGGTCGTCGCCCTGCGGACGGAGGACGGCCCGCGGTGCGCGGTGGCGGCCTGGACGGCGTGCGGAGCGGTCGCCCTCTGGCTGTCCCGCTTCGGCTTCGTCGAGGGGCCCGGGGACGCGCTCACGGTCTTCGGGTTCGGTTCGACGCTCGCCCTGCCGGCGGTGCTGGTCGGCCTCTACCTGCGCGGCCTGGACGAGGGGCGCCGCACGGCGGTGGTCGAGGCCAGGCGGGCCCAGCGGCTCGAACTGGCCCACGACCTGCACGACTTCGTTGCGCACGACGTCAGCGGCATGGTCGCCCAGGCCCAGGCGGGCGCGTACCTGGCCACGATCGACCCGAGCCGGGCGGCCGAGGTCTTCGAGCGGATAGAGCAGGCCGGGCAGCGGGCCCTGGCCTCGCTGGACCGGACGGTGCAGCTGCTGCGCACCGAGGAGTCCGGCGGCCGCAGCCCGCAGCCCGGCCTCGCCGAACTTGTCCGGGTGGCGGAGGAGTTCAGCGCGGCAGGCGCCGTCGAGGTCCGGCTGGAGCTGCCGGAGGGGCCGGTGCCGCGCGAGGTGGAGGGCACCATCCACCGGATCGTGGTCGAGTCCCTGACCAACGTCCGGCGGCACGCACCGGCGGCGCGGGCGGTGGAGGTTCGGGCCCGTCGCAGCGGTGAGCGGCTGGAGTTGACCGTGACCGACGACGGCGGGGCGCCCGCGCCGGGAGGGCGTCCGCGTCGCGGTGGTGGCAGCGGGCTGCCGGGGCTGGCGGCCCGGGTGGAGGCGCTCGGCGGCTCGCTGGAGGCAGGTCCGTACGGGCGCGGGGCCTGGCGGGTGACGGCGGTGCTCCCATTGGGTCCGGTCGCCGGAGAGCCGGAACGATCGCAGCAGCCGACGCGGGTCGGCAGGAGGGAGACGCAGGCATGAGCCGTGGCACGGGGCCGATTCGGATCCTGATCGCGGACGATCAGGCGGATGTCCGCAGCGCGTTCCGGATGATCCTGGACGCCCAGCCGGACATGGTGGTGGTGGCGGAAGCGGCGGACGGCGCCGCAGCGGTGGCGGAGGCCGGGCGACTGCGGCCGGACGTCGTGCTCGCGGATATTCGGATGCCGAAGCTCGACGGCCTGGAGGTCACACGGCAACTCTCCGGTCGGCACAAGGTCGTCGTGGTGACCACCTTCGACCTGGACGAGTACGTGCACACGGCGCTGCGGCACGGTGCGGCCGGGTTCCTGCTGAAGCGCTCGGGGCCGGTGCTGCTGATCGAGGCGGTCCGGGCGGCCATGGCGGGGGACGCGTTGATCAGCCCGCAGGTCACCGTGCGGCTCCTGCGGCACATGGCACTTCCGGGCGCGAGGCCGAGCACGGAGCCGGGGCCGGCGTCCGGGGCGGTTGCGGCGGGGCCGCTGATAACCGGGCCGCTGGAGGAACTGACCGCGAGGGAGCGGGAGATCGCCGAGCAGGTGGCGGACGGTGCGACCAACGCCGAGATCGGCGCGGGGCTGTTCATCTCACCGGGAACGGTGAAGAACCACCTCGCCAGCGTCCAGCGCAAGCTCGGCGCCCGTAACCGGGTGGGCATCGCGGCGTGGGTGTGGGAACAGGCGGCCGGCAGCCGGTAGTCGGCCCCTGGGCGGAGGCCCGCGCGGCGCCCGACAGAGGAGCGGCACGAGCCCGGCAGGGGAGCGGCCGGGGCGGGGTCGGACCCCGCCCGACCACCGCCTCGCGCGCTTGTGAACGAAGGGTCAAGCGCGCGTTCGGGCCCCCGCCACCCCTCCGGGTGAGCCGCAATAACACGTCAACATGACGCCCGGAAATTTGCTGATCACGACGCATAGTTGATATAGGAACACGCCTCTGACCAGCCGCTTCACAAGTAAATGCGACTGGTTGTGATCATTTGACTCCCTTGCGTTGGCAAATCTGGGCATGTTCACATTCGCCACCATTCACATGGTGGCGTAGATCACAAAGATCGCGGTGAACTGCGTGTCGCAGATCACAAGCAGACGGGCATAAGATGCGCTCGTTCCAGGCTTTGTGAACTGCCTCACATGAGGTGGATCCCGGGAACTGGAAGGCGGGTTCACCTCACCGTGACCTGCCGGTTCCGATCTGCAGTCAAGGACGACTGGACGGAGGGAGCGGGGGCTATGAATGCCTACGCGCCGATCCTCGTACTCGGTGCCATCGCGGCGGCGTTCGCGGTCGGCTCCGTCGTGATGGCCTCACTGACCGGCCCCAAGCGTTACAACCGGGCCAAGTTGGAGGCGTACGAGTGCGGCATCGAGCCGACCCCGCAGCCTGTGGGCGGCGGTCGGTTCCCGATCAAGTACTACCTGACGGCGATGCTCTTCATCGTCTTCGACATCGAGATCGTCTTCCTCTACCCCTGGGCGGTGACCTTCGACGCCCTGGGGATCTTCGGGCTGGTCGAGATGCTGCTCTTCATCGCCACGGTCTTCGTCGCCTACGCCTACGTGTGGCGCCGCGGCGGCCTGGAGTGGGACTGAGCCCCCGGAGCGGGACCGAGCGCGGGGTGGCCGCCGCCCTTGTGAACGAGCGGACAAGCCCGAACGGGCCGGACGTACCAGAGGACTTGAGGGCATTGAGAGGGATCTGATGGGAATCGAGGAGAAGCTGCCGAGCGGCTTTCTGCTCACGACCGTGGAGACGGCCGCCGGCTGGGTGCGCAAGGCGTCACTCTTCCCGGCCACCTTCGGTCTGGCCTGCTGTGCGATCGAGATGATGACCACCGGTGCCGGCCGCTACGACCTGGCCCGGTTCGGCATGGAGGTCTTCCGGGGTTCCCCCCGGCAGGCCGATCTGATGATCGTCGCGGGCCGGGTGAGCCAGAAGATGGCACCGGTACTGCGCCAGGTGTACGACCAGATGCCCAACCCCAAGTGGGTGATCTCGATGGGCGTCTGCGCCTCCTCCGGCGGGATGTTCAACAACTACGCGATCGTGCAGGGCGTCGACCACATCGTCCCGGTGGACATCTACCTGCCCGGCTGTCCGCCCCGTCCGGAGATGCTGATGGACGCCATCCTGAAGCTGCACGACAAGATCCAGCACGAGCCGCTGGGCGTGAACCGCCGCCGGGCCGAGGAGCTCGGCGAGGCGCTCGCGCTCAAGGCCACCCCGATCAGCGAGATGCGGGGGCAGCTGCGATGAACGAGCAGGTACCCGAGACCCGCCGCGAGCAGCCGGTCCGCGAGATCCCGGTCGAGGTGGTCGGCCGCCGCCAGGGCATGTTCGGTGCCGAGGGCAGCGGGGACACCTCGGGCTTCGGCGGCCTGGCGGCTCCGATCGTGCTGCCCGGTCCGAGCGAACGCCCGTACGGCGGCTGGTTCGACGAGGTCGCCGACGAGCTGGAGGGCGCCCTGGAGGAACAGGGCCTGGACCCGGCCGAGGTGATCGAGAAGACCGTGGTCGGCCACGGCGAACTGACCTTCCACGTCGACCGCGCCCACCTGCTGAGGACCGCCCGCATCCTGCGCGACGACCCGGCGCTGCGCTTCGAGCTGTGCCTCGGCGTGAGCGGCGTGCACTACCCCGGGGACAAGGGCCGCGAGCTGCACGCGGTGTACCACCTGCGCTCGATCACCCACGGCCGGCTGATCCGGGTGGAGGTCACGGCGCCCGACGCGGACCCGCGGATCCCCTCCGTGGTGAGCGTCTACCCGACCAACGACTGGCACGAGCGCGAGGCCTACGACTTCTTCGGCCTGGTCTTCGACGGCCATCCGGCGCTCACCCGGATCATGATGCCGGACGACTGGCTGGGCCACCCGCAGCGCAAGGACTACCCGCTCGGTGGCATCCCCGTCGAGTACAAGGGTGCCCAGATCCCGGCTCCCGACCAGCGGAGGTCGTACAGCTGATGAACACTCAGCACTACGAAGAGGCCCACGGGGACACCCACGGGGACACCCGTGGAGGCACCCGTGGAGAGGCCGCGGAGGCGGACGCCCGCGAGACCACCGAGGGCCGGGTCTTCACCGTCACCGGCGGCGACTGGGGCGAGGTGGTCGAGGCGGTCGGCCGGGCCGACGACGAGCGCATCATCGTCAACATGGGCCCCCAGCACCCGTCCACCCACGGCGTGCTGCGGCTGATCCTGGAGATCGACGGCGAGACGGTGAAGGAGGCCCGCTGCGGCATCGGCTACCTCCACACCGGCATCGAGAAGAACATGGAGTTCCGCAACTGGGTCCAGGGCACCACCTTCGTGACCCGCATGGACTACCTGACCCCGATGTTCAACGAGACCGCCTACTGTCTGGCGGTCGAGAAGCTGCTCGGCGTCACCGACGACGTCCCGGAGCGGGCCAACGTCATCCGCGTGATGATGATGGAGCTCAACCGGATCGCCTCGCACCTGGTCTGCCTGGCCACCGGCGGCATGGAGATCGGCTCCACCACCCTGATGATCTACGGCTTCCGGGACCGCGAACTGATCCTGGACGTCTTCGAGCTGGTCACGGGCCTGCGCATGAACCACGCGTACGTGCGCCCCGGCGGCCTGGCACAGGACCTGCCGCCCGGCGCCGTCGACCAGATCCGGGAGGCGGTCAGGACGTTCCGCTCCCGGATGCACGAGTACGACAAGCTCGCCACCGGCAACCCGGTGTTCAAGGCCCGCCTGGTCGACGTCGGCTTCCTGGACCTGGCCGGCTGCCTGGCCCTCGGCGCCACCGGCCCGATCCTGCGCGCCACCGGCCTGCCGCACGACCTGCGCAAGACCGATCCGTACTGCGGTTACGAGGACTACGACTTCGAGGTCGCGATCGCCGACAGCGCCGACTCCTACGGCCGCTTCCTGATCCGGCTGGAGGAGATGAAGCAGTCGCTGCGGATCGTCGAGCAGTGCCTGGACCGGCTCCGCCCGGGCCCGGTCATGGTGGCCGACAAGAAGATCGCCTGGCCGGCCCAACTGTCCGTCGGCCCGGACGGGATGGGCAATTCGCTCGACCACATCCGCAAGATCATGGGCACCTCGATGGAGGCCCTGATCCACCACTTCAAGCTGGTCACCGAGGGCTTCCGGGTCCCGGTCGGCCAGGCGTACACGGCGGTCGAGTCGCCCAAGGGCGAGCTGGGCGTGCACGTGGTCAGCGACGGCGGGACGCGCCCCTACCGGGTGCACTTCCGGGACCCGTCGTTCACCAATCTGCAGACGATGGCGGCGATGTGCGAGGGCGGCCAGGTCGCCGACGTGATCGTCGCGGTGGCCGGGATCGACCCGGTGATGGGAGGCGTGGACCGGTGACCAACGTCGAACTCGGACTGCCGGCACTGCCGGCCGCACCGTACCCCGAGGAGGTGCGCGCCCGGCTGGCCGCCGACGCCGCCGAGCTGATCGCCCGCTACCCGCAGTCCCGCTCGGCGCTGCTCCCGCTGCTGCACCTGGTGCAGGCCGAGGAGGGCTTCGTCAGCCCGACCGGGATCCGCTTCTGCGCCGAGCAACTGGAGCTGACCACCGCCGAGGTCACCGCCGTCGCGACCTTCTACACCATGTACCGTCGCCGCCCGGCCGGGAAGTACCACGTCGGGGTCTGCACCAACACCCTGTGCGCGGTGCTCGGCGGCGACCAGATCTTCGAGGAGCTCCAGGAGCACCTGGGCGTCCGCAACAACGGGACCACCGAGGACGGCGAGCTCTCGATCGAGCACATCGAGTGCAACGCGGCCTGCGACTACGCCCCCGTGGTGATGGTCAACTGGGAGTTCTTCGACAACCAGACCCCGGAGAGCGCCCGGAAGCTGGTCGACGACCTGCGCGCCGGCCGGGAGGTCCGGCCCACCCGGGGCGCCCGGCTGTGCGGCTTCAAGGAGACGGCCCGGATCCTGGCCGGCTTCCCCGACGAACGCCCGGGTGCCAACGACGAGTCCGGCGCGGGCGGCGCACCCTCCCTGGCCGGCCTGCGGCTGGCCCGCGGCGAGGCCCTGCCCGGCACCGCCGGCACCAGGGTGGTCGCGCCGCGCCACGAGGGCGACGGCCCGGAAGGGAGCGAGGCGTGATGACCTCCGCGGAGCCGGCCGAGAAGCTGCTCACCCCCGTCCTGTCCGACTCCTGGGACGACAACCGCCCCTGGACGCTCGACACCTACCGCCGCCACCACGGCTACGAGGGCCTCAAGGCCGCCCTCGCGATGGCCCCGGACGACGTGATCGCCCTGGTCAAGGACTCCGGCCTGCGCGGCCGCGGCGGCGCCGGCTTCCCGACCGGCATGAAGTGGCAGTTCATCCCGCAGAACGACGGCAAGCCGCACTACCTGGTGGTCAACGCGGACGAGTCGGAGCCGGGCACCTGCAAGGACATCCCGCTGCTGTTCGCCAACCCGCACGTGCTGATCGAGGGCATGATCATCGCGTCGTACGCGATCCGCTGCGACCACGCCTTCGTGTACCTGCGCGGCGAGGTCGTCCCGGTGCTGCGCCGGCTGCACGCCGCCGTCGCCGAGGCGTACGCGGCGGGCCTGCTCGGCCGGAACATCCTCGGCTCCGGCGTCGACCTCGACATCACCGTGCACGCCGGCGCCGGCGCGTACATCTGCGGCGAGGAGACGGCGCTGCTGGACTCGCTGGAGGGCCGCCGCGGCCAGCCCAGGCTGCGGCCGCCGTTCCCGGCGATCGCCGGCCTGTACGCCTGCCCGACGGTGGTCAACAACGTCGAGTCGATCGCCTCGGTGCCGCCGATCCTGGCCCGCGGCAAGGAGTGGTTCAAGGGGCTGGGCACCGAGAAGTCCCCGGGCTTCACGCTCTACTCGCTCTCCGGTCACGTCACCAACCCCGGCCAGTACGAGGCCCCGCTGGGCGTCACGCTGCGCCAGCTGCTGGACCTCAGCGGCGGCGTCCGGGCCGGGCACCGGCTGAAGTTCTGGACCCCGGGCGGCTCCTCCACCCCGATGTTCACCGACGAGCACCTCGACGTCCCGCTGGACTACGAGGGCGTCGGCGCGGCCGGCTCGATGCTCGGCACCAAGGCGCTGCAGGTCTTCGACGAGACCACCTGCGTGGTGCGGGCGGTGACCAGGTGGACGGAGTTCTACGCCCACGAGTCCTGCGGCAAGTGCACGCCCTGCCGCGAGGGCACCTACTGGCTGGTCCAGCTGCTCAAGCGGATCGAGGCGGGCGAGGGCGTCGAGGGAGACCTGGAGAAGCTCCTCGACATCGCCGACAACATCAACGGCAAGTCCTTCTGCGCCCTGGGCGACGGCGCGGCGAGCCCGATCGTCTCCTCGCTCCAGCACTTCCGCGCCGAGTACGAGCAGCACCTGGCCGAGCGCCGCTGCCCGTTCGACCCGGCCGCCTCCACCGTCTGGGCCGACGGCCCCCGCCCCGGCCACCAGTCCGCCACCGAAAGGGAGGTGCACGCGTGACGATCACAGAGCCAACCGCCTCCGACACCGCGGTCGAACTGGTCACGCTCACCATCGACGGCGTCGAAGTGCGGGTTCCCAAGGGAACGCTGGTGATCCGGGCGGCCGAGGCCGTCGGCACCCAGATCCCGCGCTTCTGCGACCACCCGCTGCTCGACCCGGCCGGCGCCTGTCGGCAGTGCATCGTCGAGGTCGAGGGCCAGCGCAAGCCGGTCGCCTCCTGCACCATCCCGGTGGCCGAGGGCATGGTGGTGCGCACCCAGGTCAGCTCGCCGGTGGCGGAGAAGGCGCAGCGCGGCGTGATGGAGCTGCTGCTGATCAACCACCCGCTGGACTGCCCGGTCTGCGACAAGGGCGGCGAGTGCCCGTTGCAGAACCAGGCGATGAGCAGCGGCGCCGCCGACTCCCGCTTCGAGGGCATGAAGCGCACCTACGAGAAGCCGCTGCCGATCAGCAGCCAGGTGCTGCTGGACCGCGAGCGCTGCGTGCTCTGCGCGCGCTGCACCCGCTTCTCGCAGCAGATCGCCGGGGACCCGTTCATCGACCTGGTGGAGCGCGGGGCGCTGCAGCAGGTCGGCACCGGCCAGGGGGACGACTTCGAGTCGTACTTCTCCGGGAACACCATCCAGATCTGCCCGGTGGGCGCGCTGACCTCGGCGGCCTACCGGTTCCGCTCGCGCCCCTTCGACCTGGTCTCCTCGCCGAGCGTGTGCGAGCACTGCTCGGCGGGCTGCGCGCAGCGCACCGACCACCGGCGCGGCAAGGTGCTGCGCCGGCTGGCGGGCGAGGACCCGGCGGTGAACGAGGAGTGGAACTGCGACAAGGGCCGCTTCGCGTTCCGCTACGCCCAGCAGCGGGACCGGCTGACCACCCCGCTGGTGCGGGTGGACGGCGAACTGGTGCCGGCCTCCTGGCCGGAGGCGCTGGCGAAGGCGGCCGAGGGGCTGCGCGGCGCCCGGACGGGCGTGCTGGCCGGCGGCCGGGTGACGGTCGAGGACGCGTACGCGTACGCCAAGTTCGCCCGGGTGGTGCTGGGCACCAACGACGTGGACTTCCGGGCCCGCCCGCACAGCGGTGAGGAGTCGGACTTCCTGGCCGCGGCGGTCGCCGGGCGCGGGGTGGACGTGGACGGCTCGGGCCTGACGTACGAGCGGCTGGAGCAGGCGCCGACGGTGCTGCTGGCGGGTTTCGAGCCGGAGGAGGAGTCGCCGATCGTCTTCCTGCGGCTGCGCAAGGCGGTCCGCGGCCGGGGGCTGAAGGTGTTCTCGGTGGCCTCGTTCGGCTCCCGGGGCCTGGCGAAGCTGCGCGGTTCGCTGCTGCCGGCCGCGCCCGGGACGGAGCCGGAGTGGTTTGCCGCGCTGGCGGCGGACGAGCCGTTGAACGACGACGCGGGCCGGGCGGCCGAACTGCTGCGCGCGCCGGGTGCGGTGATCCTGGTGGGCGAGCGGCTGGCGGCGGTGCCGGGCGCGCTGACGGCGGTGCTGCGGTTGGCGCACACCAGCGGCGCGCGGCTGGCGTGGGTGCCGCGCCGGGCGGGTGAGCGCGGGGCCGTGGAGGCCGGCGCGCTGCCGGGCCTGCTGCCCGGGGGCCGGCCGGTGGCCGCTCCGGCGGCGCGGGCCGAGGCGGCCGCCGTGTGGGGTGTCGAGGAGCTGCCGTCCCGGCCGGGCCGGGACACCGACGGGATCCTGGCGGCGGCCGCGCAGGGCGAGTTGGGCGCGCTGCTGGTCGGCGGGGTGGACCCGGACGACCTGCCGGATCCGGCGCTGGCCGACGAGGCGCTGGCGGCGGTGCCGTTCGTGGTGTCGCTGGAGCTGCGGCCCTCGGCCGTGACGGCCCGCGCGGACGTGGTGCTGCCGGTGGCGGCGGTGGCGGAGAAGGCCGGCACCTTCCTGGACTGGGAGGGCCGGGTGCGGATGTTCGAGGCCGCGCTCAAGCCGGACCAGCAGATGGGCCGCCACCTCCAGTCGGACCTGCGGGTGCTGACCATGCTGGCGGACGCGATGGGCCACCGGCTGGGTCTGCCGGACGTCCGCGCGGCGCGGCTGGAGCTGGACGGTTTCGCCCCCTGGGAGGGCGACCGCGCGGCCGATCCGGCGGCGCACCCCGGTGTGCTGCCCCGTCCGGCCACCGGCCAGGCGGTGCTGGCGGGTTGGCGCCAACTGCTGGACAACGGCGTGCTGCAGCAGGGCGATCCGCACCTGGCGGGCACCCGGCACCGGGCGGTGGCCCGGATCTCCGCCGAGACGGCGAAGGAGATCGGGGCCGAGGCGGCGCCCGCGCTGCGGCTGACCGGCCCGGCGGGCTCGCTGACCCTGCCGTTGGAGGTCACCGACTCGATCCCGGACCGCACGGTCTGGATCCCGTTGAACTCCACACCGGGCGGCGCGCACCGCGTGCTCGGCACCACCGTCGGCCACCTGGTCACGGTCGCCGCGGCCGAGGCCGGGCCCGAGCCGGTGGCGCAGGCCCCGGCGGCGCAGGCCCCGGCCGAGTCGGCCCCGGCCGAAGGGGAGGACCGATGAACACACCGCAGCCGTACGAGACGCTCCACTTCTTCGGCCAGGACCCGTGGTGGCTGGTCCTGCTGAAGGCGGTGTTCTGCTTCGCCTTCCTGGTCCTGACGGTGCTGATCGCGATCGTCTGGGAGCGCAAGGTGGTGGCCTGGATGCAGTTGCGCATCGGGCCGAACCGGCACGGGCCGTGGGGCCTGCTGCAGTCGCTGGCGGACGGCGTGAAGCTGGCGCTGAAGGAAGACCTGGTGGTCAAGGGCTCGGACAAGGTGGTCTACATCCTGGCCCCGATCGTCTGCGCCATCCCCGCGTTCATGGCCTTCGCGGTGATCCCGTTCGGTCCGGCGGGCAACGAGGTGTCGATCTTCGGCACCCGGACGCCGCTGCAGCTGACCGACTTCCCGGTGGCGCTGCTGTACATCCTGGCGACGGCCTCGGTGGGCATCTACGGCATCGTGCTGGCCGGCTGGTCCTCCGGGTCGACGTACCCGCTGCTGGGCGGGCTGCGCTCGTCCGCGCAGATGATCAGCTACGAGATCGCGATGGGCCTGTCGTTCGCGGCGGTGTTCATCTACTCGGGGTCGATGTCGACCTCGGAGATCGTGGCGCACCAGCAGCCGACCTGGTTCGCGGCGCTGCTGCCGGTGTCGTTCATCGTCTACGTGATCGCGATGGTCGGGGAGACCAACCGGGCGCCGTTCGACCTCCCGGAGGCCGAGGGCGAGCTGGTCGGCGGCTTCAACACCGAGTACTCCTCGCTGAAGTTCGCGATGTTCATGCTGGCCGAGTACGTGAACATGGTGACGGTCTCGGCGGTGGCCTCGACGCTCTTCCTGGGCGGCTGGCGGGCGCCCTGGCCGGTGTCGACGTTCTGGGAGGGCGCCAACCACGGCTGGTGGCCGATGCTGTGGATCACGCTGAAGATCCAGTTGCTGCTGTTCCTCTTCATCTGGCTGCGCGGCACGCTGCCCCGGTTCCGCTACGACCAGTTCATGAAGCTGGGCTGGAAGGTGCTGATCCCGGTCTCGCTGGTGTGGCTGGTGCTGATCGCGAGCGTGCGGGCGCTGCGCAACGAGGGCTACGGCTTCGGCGAGGTGGTGCTGTACGTGGGCGCCCCGGTCGGGGTGGTGCTGCTGCTGGCGCTGCTGCGGGACTTCCTGAAGAAGCAGCCCGAGGCCGAGGGGGCGCCGCCGGGCGGGGGCACCCCCGGGTCGGGGACGGGGGGAGAGTTCGATCCGATGGCGGGCGGCTACCCGGTCCCGCCGCTGCCCGGACAGGTGCTCCCGCCGGTGCCGCGCAGGCGCAGCCGCGCCCCGAAGCAACTCCAGGACGCCCTCAACGGGGCCGACCATTCCGAAGGGAGCTGAACCGAGATGTCGTCCGACAAGTCCGACCGTACGGACCGTACAGACCGTACGGATCGTTCGGACCGGCCCGAGCGGGCCGACCGCCCGTCGGTCCTCGGCCCGGCCGCCGGCTTCGGCGTGACCTTCAAGGCCATGTTCAAGAAGCGGCTCACCGAGCAGTACCCGGAGCAGAAGAAGCCCACCGCTCCGCGCTTCCACGGCCGCCACCAGCTGAACCGGCACCCGGACGGCCTGGAGAAGTGCGTCGGCTGCGAGCTCTGCGCGTGGGCGTGCCCGGCGGACGCGATCTACGTGGAGGGCGCGGACAACCGCGAGGAGGAGCGCTACTCGCCGGGCGAGCGCTACGGCGCGGTGTACCAGATCAACTACGCCCGCTGCATCCTGTGCGGGCTGTGCATCGAGGCCTGCCCGACCCGTGCGCTGACCATGACCAACGAGTACGAGCTGGCCGACTCCTCCCGGCGGGACCTGATCTTCACCAAGGAGCAGCTGCTGGTCGGCCTCTCCGAGGGCATGGTCGACAGCCCGCACTCGATCTTCCCGGGCGCCGACGAGGGCGCCTACTACCGGGGCGAGATCACCGCGGCGGCGCCGGGCACCGTGCAGCAGGAGCGCACCGACCGGGAGAAGGAGGTGCGGCAGTGACGGGCCTCCTCGTCGAAGGCGGCAGGACGCTGGCCGCGACCGGGACGACCTCCACGGGTGAGGCCGTCCAGTTCTGGGTGCTCGCGGTCATCGCGGTCGGCGGCGCGCTCGGCATGGTGCTGATGCGCAAGGCCGTGCACAGCGCGCTCTGCCTGGCGGCCACCATGATGGCGCTGGCGGTCTGTTACATGGCCCAGGGCGCGGTGTTCCTGGGCGTGGTGCAGATCGTGGTCTACACCGGCGCGATCATGATGCTGTTCCTGTTCGTGGTGATGCTGGTCGGCGTGACCAGCGAGGATTCTCTAAAAGAGCAGCTGAAGGGTCAGCGGTTCGCCGCGGCGCTCTGCGGGCTGGGCTTCGGCGTGCTGCTGATCGCGGGAATCGCCAACGCCCGGCTGGACCACTTCACCGGGCTGTCCGAGGCGAACGCCGAGGGCAATGTGCCCGGCCTGGCCCGGTTGATCTTCACCCGCTACGTGTGGGCCTTCGAGGTCACCGGCGCGCTGCTGATCACCGCGGCGATCGGCGCGATGGTGCTGACGCACCGCGAGCACGTGAAGGCGCCGAAGACGCAGCGCGAGCTGGCGGCGCAGCGGGTGGCGGACAACATCCAGGTGCCGCCGATGCCGGCGCCGGGCGTGTACGCGCGGCACAACGCGGTGGATGTGCCGGGGCTGCTGCCGGACGGCACGGTCGCCGAGGACTCGGTGATGGCGACGCTGCGCGAGCGCGGCCAGATCCGGGACGTCAGCCAGGAGATGCTGCGGCGGATGGCGGAGCTGGAGAACAGCACGGCGGACTGGCTGGGCCGTCCGTCCTCCGAGCGGCCGGCCGTCGCCGGTCCGCGCAAGTCCCTGGAGCCGGTGCCGGCGAACGGCGTGCCCGCCAAGGACGGCCCGAACGACACGGGCACCGCGGTTGCCACGGCCACCGCGGCGAACAAGGCGGGCAAGTCCAACGCGGCGGGCAAGGCTGACACCGCGGGCAAGTCCGACGCGGCGGGCACGGCGGGCACGGCGGGCAAGGCGGGCAAGAACGGCACGGCCGGCGAGGAGGGCGCACAGTGAATCCGGTCAACTACCTGTATCTGGCAGCCCTGTTGTTCACCATCGGCGCGGCCGGGGTGCTGATCCGGCGGAACGCGATCGTGCTGTTCATGTGCGTGGAGCTGATGCTGAACGCCTCGAACCTCGCGCTGGTGACGTTCTCCCGGCTGCACGGGACCTTGGACGGCCAGGTCATCGCGTTCTTCACGATGGTGGTCGCGGCGGCCGAGGTCGTGGTCGGCCTCGCCATCATCGTCTCGATCTTCCGGACCAGGCACTCCGCTTCGGTCGACGACAGCAACCTGATGAAGCTGTAGGCGGAGGGCCCTCGGTGAACTCTCTCATTCCGCTGCTGGTGGCGGCTCCGCTGGCCGGCGCCGTCCTGCTGCTGCTCGGCGGCCGGGCGCTGGACCGGTTCGGCCACTGGCTGGCCACCGCGTTCGCGGCGCTCTCGTTCGGCTTCGGCCTGGCCCTGTTCTCGGACATGCTCGGCCGTGACGCCGAGCACCGGGCGGTCACCAGGCACCTGTTCAGCTGGATCCCGGTGAACGGCTTCCAGGCCGACATCTCCTTCCGGCTCGACCAGCTGTCGATGACCTTCGTCCTGCTGATCACCGGTGTCGGCACGCTGATCCACCTCTACTCGGTCGGCTACATGGCGCACGACGAGCGCCGGCGCCGGTTCTTCGCCTACCTGAACCTGTTCCTGGCCGCCATGCTGCTGCTGGTGGTCGCCGACAACTACCTGCTGCTGTACTTCGGCTGGGAGGGCGTGGGCCTGGCCTCGTACCTGCTGATCGGCTTCTGGCAGCACAAGCCGAGCGCGGCGACGGCGGCGAAGAAGGCGTTCATCGTCAACCGGGTCGGCGACATGGGCCTGTCCATCGCGATCATGCTGATGTTCACCGAGTTCGGCTCCTTCGCCTTCGACCCGGTCTTCGGCGGCGCGCAGCAGGCGAGCGAGGGCAAGCTGACGGCGATCGGCCTGATGCTGCTGCTGGCGGCCTGCGGCAAGTCGGCCCAGGTGCCGCTGCAGTCCTGGCTCGGGGACGCCATGGAGGGCCCGACCCCGGTGTCGGCGCTGATCCACGCGGCGACCATGGTGACCGCCGGCGTCTACCTGATCACCCGGTCCTCGACGATCTTCGACCTGGCGCCGGACGCGCAGACCGCCGTGGTGGTGGTCGGCGCGGTCACGCTGCTGTTCGGTGCGGTCGTCGGTTGCGCCAAGGACGACATCAAGAAGGCGCTGGCCGGCTCGACCATGTCGCAGATCGGCTACATGGTGCTGGCGGCCGGGCTCGGCCCGATCGGCTACGCCTTCGCGATCATGCACCTGGTGACCCACGGCTTCTTCAAGGCCGGGCTGTTCCTCGGCGCCGGGTCGGTCATGCACGGCATGGACGACGAGGTGAACATGCGCCACTACGGCGGCCTGCGCAAGCACATGAAGGTCACCTTCGCGACCTTCGGGCTCGGCTACCTGGCGATCATCGGCTTCCCCGGTCTGTCCGGCTTCTTCTCCAAGGACAAGATCATCGAGGCGGCCTTCGCCAAGGGCGGCACCGAGGGCTGGATCCTCGGCCTGTGCGCGCTGGTCGGCGCCGCCGTCACCGCGTTCTACATGACGCGGGTCATGGTGCTGACCTTCTTCGGAGAGAAGCGCTGGCAGCCGGACGCCGAGGGCAACCTCCCGCACCCGCACGAGTCGCCGAAGACCATGACGATCCCGATGATCCTGCTGGCCTTCGGCTCGGTCCTCGCGGGCGGGCTGTTCGCCTACAACGACTCCTTCCTGAAGTGGCTGGAGCCGGTCACCGGGCACGACGAGGGCAACTCGCCGCTCGCCCCGCTCACCGTCACCCTGCTGACCACGGTCTGCATGCTGGCCGGCGTCGGCCTGGCGTACGTCATGTACGGGCGCTCGCCGGTCCCGGTGGTGCCCCCGGTCGGCTCCCCGCTCACCCGGGCCGCCCGCCGCGACCTGCTCCAGGACGACTTCAACCACGCGGTGCTGGTGCGGCCGGGCTCGGCGCTCGCCGCGACGCTGGTCTACTTCGACAGCCGCGGCCTGGACGGCTTCGTCAACGGCCTGGCCGCCCTGATCGGCGGCCTGTCCAGCCGGCTGCGGCGGACCCAGAACGGCTTCGTCCGCTCCTACGCGCTCTCCATGTTCGGCGGCACGCTGGTGCTGGTCGCCACCACTCTCCTGATGAGGTCCGTGTGATGGACAAGGAATCCACAACCCGCGGGGGAGGCACGGCATGAGCGCACTGCTGACCGCCACCTGCGCCGTCCCGGCGGCCGGCGCGGTGCTCACCGCCGCCCTGCCCGCCGGGACGACGAAGGCGCGGCGCAAGGCCACCAAGGCCACCGCCCTGGCCGTCTCGGCCGTCACCCTGGTGCTGGCCGCCGTGGTGGCGACCAGGTTCGACCCGCAGGGTGCCCGCTACCAGCTGACCGAGTCGTACAGCTGGATCCGCTCCTTCGGCATCACCTTCTCGCTCGGCGTGGACGGCATCGGCGCGGTCCTCGCCCTGCTCACCGCGGTCCTGGTGCCGATGGTGATGCTCGCCTCCTGGCACGACGCCGACGCCGACCCGGCTGACCCCGGCCCGGCCGCCTCGGGTCCGGCCGGGCCCGGGTCGGCCGCCGCCCCCGACACCTTCGAGGGCCGCCGCCGCACCCAGGCCTTCTTCGCCCTGATCCTGGCGGTGGAGGCGATGGTGGTCGTCTCCTTCTACGCCACCGACGTCTTCGTGTTCTACGTGTTCTTCGAAGCCATGCTGATCCCGATGTACTTCCTGATCGGCGGCTTCGGCGACCGGGCGGGCGGCCCCGAGTCGGCGCGTCAGCGCTCCTACGCGGCCGTGAAGTTCCTGCTCTACAACCTGCTCGGCGGCCTGGTGATGCTGGCCGCCGTGATCGGCCTCTACGTGATCGCGCAGGAGCAGGGCTTCGGCACCTTCGACCTGCCGACCCTCACCTCGGCGATCGCGGACGGGAAGCTCCAGCTGAGCGGCACCGCCGAGAAGGCGCTGTTCCTGGGCTTCTTCTTCGCCTTCGCGGTGAAGGCCCCGCTGTGGCCGCTGCACACCTGGCTGCCGAACGCGATGGGCGAGGCCACGGCCGGCACGGCGGTGCTGATCACCGCGGTGGTGGACAAGGTCGGCACCTTCGCGATGCTGCGCTTCTGCCTCGGGCTGTTCCCGCACGCCTCGAAGACCTTCGCCCCGGCGATCCTGGTCCTCGCGCTGATCGGGATCGTCTACGGCGCGTTGCTGGCGGTCGGCCAGAAGGACATCAAGCGGCTGGTCGCCTACGCCTCGATCTCCCACTTCGGCTTCATCATCATGGGCATCTTCGCCCTGACCAGCCAGGGCCAGAGCGGCGCGACCCTCTACATGGTCAACCACGGCCTCTCCACGGCGGCGTGGATGCTGGTGGCCGGCTTCCTGATCTCCCGCCGCGGCTCGCGGCTGATCGCCGACTACGGCGGGGTGCAGAAGGTCGCACCGGTGCTCGCCGGGACGTTCCTGATCGGCAGCCTGGCCACTCTGTCGCTGCCCGGTCTGGCCCCGTTCGTCAGCGAGTTCCTGGTACTGGTGGGCACCTTCGCCCGCTACCCGGTGATCGGTGTCATCGCGACCTTCGGCATCGTGCTGGCCGCGCTGTACGCCCTGCTGCTGTACCAGCGCACCATGACCGGCCCGGTGAAGGACGGGGTGCGCTCGATGCCCGACCTCAAGGTCCGCGAACTCGCCGTGGTCGCCCCGCTGGTGGCGCTGACCGTCCTGCTCGGCGTCTACCCCAAGCCGCTCACCGACCTGGTCAACCCCTCGGTGAACGCGACGCTCTCGCAGGTCCACGAGACCGACCCGGCGCCGGCCCACCCGGTCGCCGCCACCTCAGGAGGTGAGCAGAAGTGAGCGCCACCGCAGTGCTCGCCGCCGCCGGCGGGAACACCGCCGGCATCCCCGCGCCGCACATCGAGTACGGCCAACTCTCCCCGATGCTCGTGGTGTTCGGCGCCGCCGTGGCCGGCATCCTGGTGGAGGCCTTCGTGCCCCGCCGGTACCGGCACTGGACGCAGGTGACGCTCGCCCTGGCCGGGCTGGTCGGCGCGTTCGTCGCCGTGGTGGTGCTGGCCGTGCAGAGCCACGGCTTCACCCGGATCGACCTGCTGGCGATGGAGTCGGTCGCCCTGGACGGCCCGGCGCTGTTCCTCCAGGGCGTGATCCTGCTGGCCTCGGTGGTCGCGGTGCTCACCTACGCCGAGCGGAAGCTGGAGCCCAAGGCGGGCGGCCTGCCCGCCGACGCCTTCGCCGCCCAGGCCGCCGCCACCCCCGGCGGCGAGCAGGAGCGGGCCGCCGTCCGGGCCGGCTTCGCCACCACCGAGGTCTTCCCGCTCACCATGTTCGCGGTCGGCGGCATGCTGCTGTTCCCCGCCGCCAACGACCTGCTGACCATGTTCGTGGCACTGGAGGTCTTCTCCCTGCCGCTGTACCTGCTGTGCGCCCTGGCCCGCCGCCGCCGGCTGCTGTCCCAGGAGGCGGCGGTCAAGTACTTCCTGCTCGGCGCCTTCGCCTCGGCGTTCTTCCTGTTCGGCACCGCGCTGCTGTACGGCTATGCGGGCAGCGTGAAGCTCGGCGACATCGGGGACGTCATCTCCGGCAAGGCGATGACCACCCCCGCGCAGCTGAGCAGCACCCAGAGCGACGTGCTGGTGCTGACGGGCCTGGCGATGCTGGCGGTCGGCCTGCTGTTCAAGGTCGCCGCGGTGCCCTTCCACTCCTGGACCCCGGACGTCTACCAGGGCGCACCGACCCCGGTGACCGGCTTCATGGCGGCGGCCACCAAGGTCGCGGCCTTCGGGGCCTTCCTGCGGCTGTTCTACGTGGCCTTCCCCGGCCTGCGGCTGGACTGGCGGCCGGTGATGTGGGGGGTGGCGATCCTCACCATGGTGGTCGGCGCGGTGCTGGCGGTGACCCAGCAGGACGTGAAGCGGCTGCTGGCGTACTCCTCGATCGCGCACGCCGGGTTCATCCTGACCGGCGTGATCGCCGTCAACAAGCAGGGCATCTCCTCGGTGTTGTTCTACCTGCTGGCGTACTCCTTCGTGACGCTCGGCGCGTTCGCCGTGGTGACCCTGGTGCGCGACTCCAAGGGCGAGGCGACCCACCTGTCCAGCTGGGCCGGGCTCGGGCGGCGCTCGCCGCTGGTGGCGGCCGTGTTCGCGCTGTTCCTGCTGGCCTTCGCCGGGATCCCGCTGACCTCCGGCTTCACCGGGAAGTTCGCGGTCTTCCAGGCCGCGGCGAGCGGCGGGGCGATCCCGCTGGTGATCGTCGGTGTGCTGAGCTCGGCGGTGGCCGCGTTCTTCTACATCCGGGTCATCGTGCTGATGTTCTTCTCGGACCCGCAGCCGGGCGGCCCCACGGTGGCGATCCCGAGCCCCTTCACGGCGACGGCGATCGGGGTGGGGGTGCTGGTCACGCTGGGTCTGGGCCTGCTTCCGCAGTACTTCCTCGACCTCGCGTCCAAGGCCTCGCTGTTCGTCCGCTGACCTCGTACGCCGCCGTTCCCGACCAGGGCCCCGTCCGGGCCGCGCCCCGTCCGCGCGGCCCGGACGGGGCCGTGTCGGGCACCGGGGCGGGGAGTCGCGACGACATCTCCCGCCCTTATTCCAAGCCGGATTCGCCCCCACCGCCGTACGGCCCGGACAGCCGCCCTGACCAGGGCATCCGGCCCGATCATGACAGGATCCGCACGCCCGTGCAGTGATCCACTCACGACCGGATACCCTGCCTGTATGGCCAGCGGCGGCACTCAGGGACCAGGCCGCTAGATCGACCAGGGACAGAGGAGTGGTCTTCGTGACCGTCGTGGAACCCTTCGGGCTCAGCGTGCAGGACCGCGACCTGACCCGGGACGTCCAGGCCGGAATGGAGGCCGTGGAGGCGGCGCTCGGCGAGGCCGTCAAGAGCGACGTCCCCTTCATCACGGTCACCGCCAGCCACCTCCTGGAGGCCGGCGGCAAGCGCTTCCGTCCGCTGCTCCTGCTGCTGGCCGCCCAGTTCGGCGACCCGGGGGCGCCCGGCGTCGTGCCGGCCGCCGTGGTCGTCGAGCTGACCCACCTGGCCACGCTGTACCACGACGACGTCATGGACGAGGCCCCGGTGCGCCGCGGCGCCCCGAGCGCCAACTCCCGCTGGGACAACTCGGTCGCCATCCTGACCGGCGACTTCCTGTTCTCCCGCGCCTCCCAGGTGCTGGCCGACCTCGGCCCGGAGGCCGTGCGGATGCAGGCCGAGGCGTTCGAGCGGCTGGTCACCGGCCAGATCCTGGAGACCCGTGGCCCCGGCCCGGAGTCGGACCCGCTGCTGCACTACCTGGACGTGCTGGAGGGCAAGACCGGATCGCTGATCGCCGTCTCCTGCCGGATAGGAGCGCAGATGGCCGGCGCCGAGTCCTGGCTGGTGGAGACGCTGGGCGAGTTCGGCGAGCGGATCGGCATCGCCTTCCAGCTGGCCGATGACGTGCTGGACATCGCCAGCGACGGCCACGAGTCCGGCAAGACCCCGGGCACCGACCTGCGCGAGGGCGTGCCGACCCTGCCGACCCTGCTGCTGGAGCAGATGCCGGCCGACCCGGCGGACCCGGACGACGCCCGACTGCGCGACCTGCTCACCCGGGACCTCTCGGACGACGAGCTGCACGCCGAGGCGCTGCGCCTGATGCGCGCGCACCCCGCGCTGGAGCGCGCCCGCGCGGAGACGCTGCGCCGGGCCGAGGAGGCCCGGGCGCTGCTGGCGCCGCTGCCGGACTGCCCGGCGAAGGCGGCCCTGGAGGGGCTCTGCGACGCGGTGGCCATCCGCACGATGTGACGGCGGCGCCCCGCGCCCTGAGGCTGCCGGCCGGGGGCGCGAACGCCGGACCCGGCCGTGGAGGCCCGGCCCGAACGCCCGACGCCTCCCCGGCCCGCTGACCGGACCCGCTGACCGGACCCGCTGACACCGGACCCGCTGACCGGACCCGGTCACCGGGCCCGGGTCCGTCACGGATCCCGCAACGGTGGCCGACCGGCTCCCGTGATGGGGGAGACTGGCTTCGTCAGCTCGCTCCCTCCGGAAGGTCGCCATGCGTCGCGTTGTCATCGCCGAGGACTCCGTACTGCTGCGGGAGGGACTGACCCGGCTGCTCACCGACCGCGGTCTGGAGGTCGTGGCGGGCGTCGGGGACGGCGACGCCCTGGTGAAGACCATCCACGACCTGGCCGCGGCCGACGCGCTGCCGGACGTCGTGGTCTCCGACGTCCGGATGCCCCCGAACCACACCGACGAGGGGCTGCGCGCCTGTGTCGAGCTGCGTGAGCACTACCCGCAACTCGGTGTGCTGGTGCTGTCGCAGTTCGTGGAGGAACGTTACGCCTCCGAGCTGTTGGCCGGATCCACCCGCGGCGTCGGCTACCTGCTGAAGGACCGGGTCGCCGAGGTGCGGGAGTTCGCCGACGCGGTGGTCCGGGTCGCCGAGGGCGGCACCGCGCTGGACCCGGAGGTGGTGCAGCAACTGCTCAGCCGCAGCCGCAAGGGCGATGTCCTGGCCAACCTCACGCCCCGCGAGCGCGAGGTGCTCGGCCTGATGGCCGAGGGCCGCACCAACGCCGCGGTGGCCAAGCAGCTGGTGGTCTCCGACGGTGCGGTCGAGAAGCACGTCAGCAACATATTCCTCAAGCTGGGACTGGCCCAGAGCCCGGAGGACCACCGCCGGGTGCTGGCCGTACTGACGTACCTCAACTCCTAGCCGACCGCCGCGAGTCCCGCCCCGACTCCGGCCCGGGTCCCGTCCGAGCCGCACCCCGAATCGCACCCCGAATCGCACCCCGAGCCGCACGCCGAATCGCACCCCGAGCCGTACCCCGGTCCCGCCGCGGGACCGGGATCGGCCGCCGGATCCGGAATGATCTCCGGCGCCCGGACGTTCTTTCCCATGTGCGGTACGCACGCGGGCCGGTGATTTCCCGCCGCACGCGGGAGTTCCGTCCCTGGCCGACTCCACCCGCATAGGATGCGGGAGGTGCACCAAGCGGACGGGGCACGGGGCCGCGCCCGCGGTGGTGTGCCCTAGGAGGTCCGCGGCAGTGACCAGTCAGGTCGATCAGTCAGAGGCAGTGGACGGCTCGGACGGCGACGAGGCCCGTGCCGGGAGCGGCGACGTACGCCCCGGTTCGGACGCCCCCGCCGGCCCGCCCGCTCCGGGAGGTCCGCCACCCGGGCGCGCCAAGCCGATCCGCAGACTCGACCGTGTGATCATCCGGTTCGCCGGGGACTCCGGTGACGGCATGCAGCTGACCGGTGACCGGTTCACCTCGGAGACGGCGTCTTTCGGCAACGACCTGTCGACGCTGCCGAACTTCCCCGCCGAGATCCGCGCCCCCGCCGGCACCCTGCCCGGCGTCTCGTCCTTCCAACTGCACTTCGCGGACCACGACATCCTGACCCCGGGCGACGCCCCGAACGTGCTGGTCGCGATGAACCCGGCCGCGCTGAAGGCGAACCTGCCGGACCTGCCGCGCGCCGCGGAGATCATCGTCAACACCGACGAGTTCACCAAGCGCGCGCTGGCGAAGGTCGGCTACGCCGCCGACCCGCTCACCGACGGATCGCTGGACGGCTTCCACCTGCACAAGGTGCCGCTGACCACGCTGACCCTGGAGGCGCTCAAGGACAGCGGCCTGGCGCGCAAGGACGCCGAGCGGGCGAAGAACATGTTCGCCCTGGGCCTGCTGTCCTGGATGTACCACCGGCCCACGCACGGCACGGAGTCGTTCCTGCGCAGCAAGTTCGCGAAGAAGCCGCAGATCGCCGAGGCGAACATCCACGCCTTCCGGGCGGGCTGGAACTTCGGCGAGACCACGGAGACCTTCGCGGTCTCCTACGAGGTGCCCCCGGCGAAGCTCCCGCCCGGGCGCTACCGCAACATCTCCGGCAACCTCGCCCTGTCCTACGGGCTGATCGCCGCCGGGCAGCGTTCGGGCCTGCCGCTGTACCTGGGCTCGTACCCGATCACCCCAGCCTCGGACATCCTGCACGAGCTGAGCCGGCACAAGAACTTCGGCGTGCGCACCTTCCAGGCGGAGGACGAGATCGCCGGCATCGGCGCGGCGCTCGGCGCGGCCTTCGGCGGGGCGCTCGGCGTGACCACCACCTCCGGCCCCGGGGTGGCGCTGAAGAGCGAGACGATCGGCCTGGCGGTCTCGCTCGAACTGCCGTTGCTGGTCGTGGACATCCAGCGCGGCGGCCCCTCCACCGGCCTGCCGACCAAGACCGAGCAGGCCGACCTGCTGCAGGCGATGTTCGGCCGCAACGGCGAGGCGCCGGTGCCGATCGTCGCCCCGGCCACGCCCGCGGAGTGTTTCGACGCGGCGTTGGAGGCGGCCAGGATCGCGGTCACCTACCGCACCCCGGTGTTCCTGCTCTCCGACGGCTACCTGGCCAACGGCTCGGAGCCCTGGCGGATCCCCGAGGTCGACGAACTGCCCGTGATCGAACCGGGGTTCGCGACCGGGCCGAACCGGGAGGACGGCGCCTTCTGGCCGTACCTGCGCGACCCGCACACCCTCGCGCGGCCGTGGGCGGTGCCCGGCACGCCGGGCTTGGAGCACCGGATCGGCGGCATCGAGAAGCAGGACGGCACCGGGAACATCTCCTACGACCCGGCGAACCACGACTTCATGGTCCGCACCCGGCAGGCCAAGATCGACGGCATCACCGTCAGGCCGGTCGAGGTGGACGACCCGACCGGTGACGCCCGGGTGCTGGTCCTCGGCTGGGGTTCGACGTACGGGCCGATCACGGCGGCGGTGCGCCGGGTGCGCGCGGACGGTGGCGAGGTCGCCCAGGCGCACCTGCGCAACCTCAACCCCTTCCCGGCGAACCTGGGCGCGGTGCTGAGGAGTTACGAGAAGGTCATCGTGCCCGAGATGAACCTCGGGCAGCTCGCCCTGCTGCTGCGGGCGAAGTACCTGGTGGACGCCGAGTCCTACAACCAGGTGCGCGGACTGCCCTTCAAGGCGGCCCAGCTGGCGGACGTGCTGTCGGCCGCGATCGGCACCCTGGACGAGGAGGACCACCGGTGAGCGAGCGGAGCGAGCGAGTCATCGAGAGGCGCGCGCGGGCGAATGCCCCTGCCGAGCGTAGCGAGGTGGGCGCATGAGCGAGCACGCCTTCCCGTCCCTGCGGCTGGTGCCCAAGGCCGAAGGCCCGCAGGGCGCACGGGACTTCAAGACCGACCAGGAGGTCCGCTGGTGCCCCGGCTGCGGGGACTACGCGATCCTGGCGGCGGTGCAGTCCTTCATGCCGGAGCTGGGCATCCGGCGCGAGAACACGGTGTTCGTCTCGGGCATCGGCTGCTCCTCGCGCTTCCCGTACTACATGAACACCTACGGGGTGCACTCGATCCACGGGCGGGCGCCGGCCATCGCGACCGGGCTGGCCACCGCGCGGCAGGACCTGAGCGTGTGGGTGGTGACGGGTGACGGTGACGCGCTGTCGATCGGCGGCAACCACCTGATCCACGCCCTGCGGCGGAACGTCAATCTGAAGATCCTGCTGTTCAACAACCGGATCTACGGCCTCACCAAGGGCCAGTACTCGCCGACCAGCGAACTGGGCAAGATCACCAAGTCCACGCCGATGGGCTCGCTGGACGCCCCGTTCAACCCGCTGTCGCTGGCGATCGGCGCCGAGGCCACCTTCGTCGCGCGCACCATCGACTCCGACCGCCAGCACCTCCAGTCGGTGCTGCGGGCGGCGGCCGAGCACGAGGGCACGGCGCTGGTGGAGATCTACCAGAACTGCAACATCTTCAACGACGGCGCCTTCGAGGTGCTGAAGGACGCCGGCACCCGGGACGAGGCGCTGATCCGGCTGGAGCACGGGCAGCCGATCCGCTTCGGCGCGGACGGCGCCAACGGCGTCTTCCGGGGCCCGGACGGCGAACTGTTCACCGCGCCGGTCACGGCGGAGAACGCGGCGGACGTCCTGGTCCACGACGCGCACGCGGCCGGCCCGGCCGCGGCCTTCGCACTCTCCCGGATCGCCGACGCGGACACCCTGCACCACACCCCGATCGGCGTGCTGCGCAGCGTCGAGCGGCCCGTCTACGACGAGCTGATGGCGAGCCAGCTGGCCACCGCCACCGCCCAGCGCGGCCCGGGCGACCTGGCCGCGCTGCTCGCGGGCAACGACACCTGGACGGTGGGCTGACCGCCCCCGGCGCGCGTCGGCGCCCCCTGTCCCGGCCGGGACAGGGGGCGCCGGTCGTTGCGGCTACTGCCGGGCCCACTCGACCAGTTCGATCACGATCCCGTTCGGGTCGGCGACCTGGAACAGCTTCTCGCCCCACGGCTCCTCGCGCAGCGGCAGGGTGATCGCGACGCCCTCCTCGCGCAGCCGCCGCTCCTCGGCGGCGATGTCCTCGACGACGAACGCCAGGATCACGCCCGCCGCGATCCGGTGGCGCTGCTCCTCCGGCAGGACCTCCAGCCCGCGCCGCAGGAAGACGACGCCCACCCCGCCGCCGGGGTGCGCGAGGGAGACGAAGCCGTCGGCCGACATCTCCTCGGCGTAGCCGAAGTGCTTCCCGAGGAACGCGGCGGAGGCGGTGACGTCCTCGACGGTCAGGGAGACGGCGGTCTTGGTGATCTGCAAGGCGGAAACCCTCTCGTCGGCAGCCGGGGCACCCACACGATTACCCCGTACGCAGTACACTATACACAGTACGGAGAATCGCGCCAGAGCAATCCGCTGTGCTGGTTCAGGGGATGGGTGGAGCCGTCGGTCGTCACCGGGGGTGAGGCACTCGACGAGTCCGGGGCGAGCGTCCGTGGTCCGTGGTCCGTGGTCCGTGGTCCGTGGTCGGTGGTCGGCGGTCGGTGCGGCCGGCGGTCTACTTCGAGTGGTCCTGAGCGGTGGCCCCCCCGGGTCGGCGGGGGCCCCCCCTTCTCCGTTGTCGGCCCCTGAGGACCCGGCCCCTGAGGGCCCCGGCCCTACGCGGAGGCCGGCGGGTAGAGCTGTGGCGGGATCCGCTCCGCGGCGGCCCGGTCCAGCAGCCACAGGGTGCGGCTGCGCCCGTACGCGCCGGAGGCGGGCGCCTGGAGCTCGCCGGGGCCGGACAGGGCCAGCGCGACCGCGCCCGCCTTGTCCTCGCCGGCGGCCAGCAGCCAGACCTCGCGGGCGGCCCGGATGGCCGGGAGGGTGAGCGAGATCCGGGTCGGCGGGGGCTTGGGGGCCCCGCGCACGCCGACCACGGTCCGCTCGGACTCCCGCACGCCCGGGTGCTCGGGGAAGAGCGAGGCGACGTGGGTGTCCGGGCCGACGCCGAGCAGCAGCACGTCGAAGGCCGGGACGCCGAGCCGGTCACCCGGGCCGGCCGCCTTCGCCAGCTCCTCGGCGTAGCGGGCCGCGGCGGCCTCCACGTCCGAGCCGTCCACCCCGTCCGAGGCGGGCATCTCGTGCACCCGCGCCGGGTCGAGCGCGACGGCGTCCAGCAGCTCGGCGCGGGCCTGGACGGCGTTGCGGTCCGGGTCCGCGGCGGACACGAAGCGCTCGTCGCCCCACCACAGGTCCAGCCGGCCCCAGTCGACCGCGTCGCGCGCCGGGGAGGCGGCGATCGCGGCCAGCAGGGCGTTGCCGTTGCGACCACCGGTGAGCACCACCGAGGCGGCGCCGCGGGCGGCCTGGGCGTCCACGATCCGGGTGATCAGCCGGGCCGCGGCCGCCTGGGCCATCAGCTCCTTGTCCCGGTGGACGACCAGCTGCGGGGTCGCGCCGGTCATGCGCCTTCCTTGGCGGTGCGCTTGCCGGCGGCCTTCTTCGCGGGCTTCTTCTCCGCCTCGGCGGCCGCCTGCTCCGGCTCGGCCTCCGCGGCAGCGCCGACGGCAGCTTCGCGGGCGACCCGCTCGGCCGCCGCCGTCTCGGCGTTGGACGGCTCGTGCAGCCGCTCGACGGGCGTGCGCACGGCCGTCGCGTAGATGTCGTCCGGGTCCAGGCGGCGCAGCTCCTCGGCGATCAGCTCCGAGGTCTCGCGCCGCTTGAGCGCCACCTGGCGGTCCGGCGAGCCGGGCATGCAGAGGGTGCCCATCAGGCCGTCCGGGCGGTCCAGGGTGATGTCCCCGTCCTTGGTGCGCAGGCGCACCGCGGTGATGCCGGGGCCGCCGGTGACGACCCGCTCGACCGGCACGTGCAGCCGGTTGGTCAGCCAGAGGCCGAGCAGCTCCACGCTGGGGTTGTACGACTCGCCCTCGACGACCGCGGAGACGATCGCGGCCGGGCGCTGGTCCAGCGCGGCGGCGAGCATCGAGCGCCAGCCGGTGATCCGGGTCCAGGCCAGGTCGGTGTCGCCCGGGGTGTAGCCCTGGGCCCGCTGGGCGAGCTGGCCGACCGGGGACTCCGCGGTGACGGCGTCGGTGATCCGGCGCTGGGCGAGCGAGCCCAGCGGGTCCTGCGCCGGGTGCAGCGGGGCGTTGTCCGGCCACCAGACCACGACCGGGGCGTCCGGCAGCAGCAGCGGCAGGACGACCGACTGGGCGTGCGCGGCCAGTTCGCCGTGCATGCGCAGGACGACCGTCTCGCCGGAGCCGGCGTCGGAGCCGACCAGGATCTCGGCGTCCAGCCGGGTCTCGGCACGGGCCCGCGGCGAGCGCCCGGCGCGCTTGATCACCGCGAGGGTGCGCATCGGGTGCTCGCGGGAGGCGTCGTTGGCGGCCTTGAGGGCGTCGTAGGCGCTGCCCTCGTCGGTCACGATCACCAGGGTGAGCACCATGCCGGCGGCGGTGGAGCCACTGGCCCGGCGCGCCTCCATGAGGGCGCCGTTGATCTTGCCGGAGGTCGTGTTGGTGAGGTCGATCTTCATGGGCGGCGCCAGCTCCTGCCGTCTCGTGCGAGCATCTCGTCCGCCTCGACCGGGCCCCAGGTCCCCGCCGCGTACTGGGCCGGCTTGCCGTGGGCGTCCCAGTACTTCTCGATCGGGTCGAGGATCTGCCAGGAGAGCTCGACCTCCTGGTGGCGCGGGAACAGGTTGGCGTCGCCGAGCAGCACGTCGAGGATGAGCCGCTCGTAGGCCTCCGGGCTGGACTCCGTGAAGGACTCGCCGTAGGCGAAGTCCATCGTGACGTCCCGGACCTCGAAGGAGGTGCCCGGCACCTTGGAGCCGAACCGCACCGTCACGCCCTCGTCCGGCTGGACCCGGATGACCAGGGCGTTCTGCCCCAGCTCCTCGGTCGCGTAGGAGTCGAAGGGCAGGTACGGGGCGCGCTGGAAGACGACCGCGATCTCGGTGACCCGGCGGCCCAGGCGCTTGCCGGTCCGCAGGTAGAACGGGACGCCCGCCCAGCGGCGGTTGTTGATCTCCAGCTTGATGGCCGCGTAGGTGTCGGTCTTGGAGTCCGGGTCGATGCCGTCCTCGTCCAGGTAGCCGGCGACCTCCTCGCCGCCCTGCCAGCCGGACGCGTACTGGCCGCGCACGGTGTGCCGGCCGAGGTCGGCCGGGAGCCTGACGGCGCTGAGCACCTTGAGCTTCTCGGCGACCAGCGCCTTCGGGTGGAAGGAGGCCGGCTCCTCGATGGCGGTGAGCGCCATCAGCTGGAGCAGGTGGTTCTGGATGACGTCACGGGCGGAGCCGATGCCGTCGTAGTAGCCGGCCCGGCCGCCGATGCCGATGTCCTCGGCCATGGTGATCTGCACGTGGTCGACGTACGACCGGTTCCAGATCGGCTCGAACATCTGGTTGGCGAAGCGCAGCGCCAGGATGTTCTGGACCGTCTCCTTGCCCAGGTAGTGGTCGATCCGGAAGACCTCGTCCCGGGGGAAGACCTCGTGGACGACCTTGTTGAGCTCCTGCGCGCTCTCCAGGTCGTGGCCGAAGGGCTTCTCGATGACCGCGCGGCGCCAGGAGCCCTGGGGCGGGTCGGCCAGGCCGTGCTTCTTGAGCTGCTGGACGACCGTCGGGAAGAACTTCGGCGGGACGGACAGGTAGAAGGCGAAGTTGCCTCCGGTGCCCTGCGCCTTGTCCAGCTCGATGATGGTCTCGCGCAGCTTGTCGAAGGCCTCGTCGTCGTCGAAGGTGCCGTGGACGAAGCGCATGCCCTTGGCGAGCTGCTGCCACACCTCCTCCCGGAACGGGGTGCGGGCGTGGTCCCGGACGGCGTCGTGGACCTCCTTGGCGAAGTCCTCGTCGTCCCACTCGCGGCGGGCGAAGCCGACGAGGGAGAAGCCCGGGGGAAGCAGTCCGCGGTTGGCCAGGTCGTAGATGGCCGGCATCAGCTTCTTGCGGGACAGGTCGCCGGTGACCCCGAAGATGACCAGACCGGACGGCCCCGCGATGCGCGGGAGCCGTCGGTCGGAGGGGTCACGAAGCGGGTTGACCGGGGCGGGCGGGAGATCGTCCGCGTCCGAATCCGAAGTCAACTCGGGGAAATCAGTGCTCACTTGATGGGCTCCGCTTTCGTGCGCTGGCTGTGAGCCGGGGTCACTTCTCGCCGGCGCCGGACTGGTCCGAGAACGCGGCGAGCGAGGCGGTGACGGTGTCGAGCAGTTCCTTCCAGGACTGCTCGAACTTCTCGACGCCCTCGTCCTCCAGGACCTGGACCACGTCGTCGTAGTCCACGCCGGCGGCGGCGATCGCGTCCAGTACGGCCTTGGCGTCGGCGTAGTTGGGGACGATGGTGTTGCCGGTGACCACGCCGTGGTCGCCGGTGGCGTCCAGGGTCGCCTCGGGCATGGTGTTGACGGTGCCGGGGGCGACCAGCTCGGTGACGTACAGGGTGTCCGGCAGGGCCGGGTCCTTGACGCCGGTGGAGGCCCACAGCGGGCGCTGCGGCTTGGCGCCGGCGGCCTCCAGGGCCGTCCAGCGGGCGCTGCCGGCGGTCTTGGCGTCGACGCTGCCGAAGACCTCCTCGTACGCCTGGTAGGCGAGGCGGGCGTTGGCCAGGGCGGCCTTGGAGCGCAGCTCCCGGGCGTCGCCGCCGATCTTGTCCAGGCGCTTGTCGATCTCGGTGTCGACGCGGGAGACGAAGAAGGAGGCGACCGACTCGATCTGGGAGAGGTCCAGGCCCTTGGCGTTGGCGGCCTCCAGGCCGGTCAGGTAGGCGTCGATGACGGCCTTGTAGCGCTCCAGCGAGAAGATCAGCGTGACGTTGACGCTGATGCCCCGGCCGATGACCTCGGCGATCGCGGGCAGACCGGCCTTGGTGGCGGGGATCTTGATGAAGACGTTCGGGCGGTCGACCAGCCACCACAGCTGCTTGGCCTCGGCCACGGTGGGGGCGGTCTCGTGTGCCAGGCGCGGGTCGACCTCGATGGAGACCCGGCCGTCGCGGCCGTTGGAGGCGTCGTAGACCGGGCGCAGCACGTCGGCCGCGTCGCGCACGTCGGAGGTGGTGATCATGCGGATCGCCTCGTCGGTGGTGACCTTGCGGACGGCGAGGTCGCGCAGCTGGGCGTCGTAGGAGTCGTCGCCGCTGCCGGCGATGGCCTTCTGGAAGATGGTCGGGTTGGTGGTGACACCCACCACGTGCTTGTTCTGCACCAGTTCGGCCAGGTTGCCGGAGTTCAGCCGGGTGCGGCTGAGGTCGTCGAGCCAGATCGCAACGCCTTCGTCGCTGAGGCGCTTCAGTGCGTCAGTCATGGTGCTTCAGTCCCTTGCTCTTCTTGCTTCGTGGGGTCGTCGGAGGGGGCCGCGCACCCGCGTGCGGGCGGGTGCGCGGCCCGGAGCGCGCTAGCGGTTGACGGCTTCGAGGGAGCGCAGGGCGTTGTGCGCCTCGGCCACCACGTGCTCGGCGGTGATGCCGAACTCCTCGAAGAGCACCTTGTAGTCGGCGGAGGCGCCGAAGTGCTCCAGCGAGACGATCCGGCCGTGGTCGCCGACCAGTTCGCGCCAGCCCTGGGCGATGCCGGCCTCGACCGAGACGCGCGCCTTGACCGACGGCGGCAGCACGCTGTCGCGGTAGGCCTGGTCCTGCTCCTGGAACCACTCGAAGGACGGCAGCGAGACCACGCGGGTCGCGATGCCCTCGGCCTCCAGCGCCTCGCGGGCCTTGACGGCCAGCTGGACCTCGGAACCGGTGCCGAGCAGGATCACCTGCGGGGCGCCGGTGGAGGCCTCGGCCAGGATGTAGCCGCCCTTCGCGGTGCCCTCGGCGGAGCCGAAGACCTCGCGGTCGTAGGTCGGGACGCCCTGGCGGGTGAGGGCCAGGCCGACCGGGCCGGGGTGGCTGGTCTGGCGCTCGATGATGGTGCGCCAGGCGACGGCGGTCTCGTTGGCGTCGGCCGGGCGGACCATGGCCAGGCCCGGGATGGCGCGCAGCGAGGCCAGGTGCTCGACCGGCTGGTGGGTCGGGCCGTCCTCGCCCAGGCCGATCGAGTCGTGCGTCCAGACGTAGGTGACCGGCAGCTTCATCAGCGCGGCCAGGCGCACGGCCGGGCGCATGTAGTCGGCGAAGACCAGGAAGGTGCCGCCGTAGACACGGGTCTTGCCGTGCAGGGCGATGCCGTTCATGGTCGAGCCCATGGCGTGCTCGCGGATGCCGAAGTGGATCGTCCGGCCGTACGGGCTCGCCGACTTCAGCGGGTTGCCCTCGGGGAGGAAGGAGCTGTCCTCGTCGATGGTGGTGAGGTTGGACTCGGCGAGGTCGGCCGAGCCGCCCCACAGCTCCGGGATCACCGCGCCGATCGCCTTGAGGGTGTCGCCGGAGGCCTTGCGGGTGGCGACGTCCTTCCCGGCCGGGAAGGAGGGGACGGTCTTCTTCCAGCCCTCGGGCAGCTCGCCGGCCTGGATGCGGTCGAACTCGGCGGCCCGCTGCGGGTCGGCGGCGCGCCAGGCGTCGAACGACTGCTGCCACTGGTCGCGGGCGGCCTTGCCGCGCTTGATCACCAGTCGGGCGTGCTCGATGACCTGGTCGCTGACCTCGAAGGTCTTCTCCGGGTCGAAGCCCAGGACCTTCTTGGTGGCGGCGATCTCGGCGGCGCCGAGCGCGGAGCCGTGCGCCTTGGCGGTGTTCTGGGCGTCCGGGGCCGGCCAGGCGATGATCGTGCGCATCGAGATGATCGACGGGCGGGAGGTCTCGGCCTTGGCCGCGGCCAGCGCGTCGGCCAGGGCGGCCACGTCGATGTCGCCGTTGGACTTCGGGGTCACCCGCTGGACGTGCCAGCCGTATGCCTCGTAGCGCTTGAGGACGTCCTCGGAGAAGGCGGTCTCGGTGTCGCCCTCGATCGAGATGTGGTTGTCGTCGTAGAGGGCGACCAGGTTCCCCAGCTTCTGGTGGCCGGCCAGCGAGGAGGCCTCGGCGGAGATGCCCTCCTCCAGGTCGCCGTCGGAGACGATGGCCCAGATGGTGTGGTCGAAGGGGGACTCGCCGGCCGGGGCGTCCGGGTCGAAGAGGCCGCGCTCGTAGCGGGCGGCCATCGCCATGCCCACCGCGTTCGCGATGCCCTGGCCCAGCGGGCCGGTGGTGGTCTCCACGCCGGCCGTGTGGCCGTGCTCGGGGTGACCGGGGGTGCGGCTGCCGCCGACCCGGAAGGCCTTGAGGTCGTCCAGCTCCAGGCCGTACCCCGAGAGGTACAGCTGGGTGTAGAGGGTCAGGCTGGTGTGCCCGGGGGAGAGGACGAAGCGGTCACGGCCGACCCAGGCCGGGTCGGTCGGGTCGTGGCGCAGGAAGCGCTGGAAGATCAGGTACGCGGCCGGGGCCAGGGACATGGCAGTCCCGGGGTGTCCGTTGCCGACCTTCTGGACAGCGTCCATCGCGAGGACTCGCGCGGTGTCAACCGTGCGCTCGTCCAGATCGGTCCACTCGAATGCGTTCGTCGGCGCAGTGCTCACCCTGTCTCAGGGCTCCTTCCGTATTGAAGAGTGACCCCGTGAATGGGGACCGGGTCGGCCACGGCGCTGTGGTCCCGACGCTGGGTGGTGCCGGTCACGGAGGGTAGATCCCGCTTCTGCGTGCGAGCCTACCGTCCGGGCCGGGGCTCACCCTCCGTGCTGAGACAACCGGGATTTCCGCATGGTGATTCCCACTAGGGCGGTATGACTGCTTTTACCCCAGCCTCTCCTGATTCGCGGTCGTCCGCCGCCGGGGTGGTCAGGACGGGGGAGCGGGGCGTTCCGGAGGCGCTTCGTGGCTTCACCCAGTCGGTTCACCCGGGGGTGTGCGGTTCCGCCCCGCCGGGGGACCCCGGAGCCGGAAGGGATATATGGAACGTCTATGGTGTCGTGGTACGCGCAGAGCGGACGATTCGGGACCCTTCGTTCCTTGGCTGCCTGCGAAGGTTCATCTTCAGTTGGGGTGTTAGTGACCGCCGTCGAAACCCGTCCCGCCGGGGTCACCGGGGCGACTCCCGCGAACCGGCCGATCGGGGCCCGAGTCGGCGCCTTCGTCGCACTGACCAAGCCCAGGATCATCGAGCTGCTGCTGATGAGCACCGTGCCGGTGATGTTCCTGGCCCAGCAGGGCGTGCCGAACATGCTGCTGGTGCTGAAGGTCGTGGTCGGCGGCTACCTCTCGGCGGGCGGTGCCAACGCCCTCAACATGTACATCGACCGCGACATCGACGCGGTGATGTCCCGCACCGAGCGGCGGCCGATCGTCACCGGGATGGTGTCGCCGCGCGAGGCGCTGGTGTTCGGCATCGTGCTCGCGGTCGTGTCGACCCTGCTGCTCGGCTTCGGCGTCAACTGGCTGTCCTCCGGGCTCGCGCTCGGCGCGCTGCTGTTCTACGTGTTCGTCTACACGCTGGGGCTCAAGCGGCGCACCTCGCAGAACATCGTCTGGGGCGGCATCGCCGGCTGCATGCCGGTGCTGGTCGGCTGGTCCTCGGTCACCAACACGGTGTCCTGGGCGGCCGTGGCGCTGTTCCTGGTGGTGTTCTTCTGGACGCCGCCGCACACCTGGGTGCTCTCGATGAAGGTCCGCGACGACTACCTGCGGGCGGGCGTGCCGATGCTGCCGGTCGTCAAGGGCAACGTCGCGGTCGGCAAGCAGGTCGTCATCTACTCCTGGGTGATGGTGGCGGTCTCGCTGGCGGTGTGGCCGCTCGGGCACATGAGCTGGCTGTACCCGGTGGCCGCGGTGCTGCTCGGGGCGTTCTGGCTGCGCGAGGCGCACGCGCTGTACTCGCGGGCCAAGGCCGGGATCGTGGGCGCCAAGCTCAAGGAGATGCGGCTGTTCCACTGGTCGATCACCTACCTGTCGCTGCTGATGGTGGTCTGCGCGGTCGACCCGTTCGTGAAGTAGGCCGTCCGAGACGGCAAGGAGCCCCGGTCCGGTGGACCGGGGCTCCTTCGTCTGCGGGAACGGCTCAGCGGGCGGGCTCAGCGGGCGGGGAGGTCGGACGGGCCGACGTGGCCGTCCAGCCAGTCCCGCAGCGGCTGCGAGGCGTGCAGGAAGCCGGTGATCCGGGAGTAGGCGGCGCGGGTGCCGAGCCACTGCGCGGGCTCCCACTCCTGCCAGGCCACCAGGCCCTTGTGCCGCAGCAGTCCGATCCTGGGATGGTCCTTCGGGTAGCCGCGCGGGGCCGACTTGAGGGAGTCCCGGCCGAGCACCAGCGGGCCGTCCCGCTCCACCCGGGCGATCACCCGCTCCAGCTCGGCGCCGCCGACGTCCTCGGCGACGGCGACCCGGTAGCGCTCCAACTGGTCCGGGGCGAGCCGGTACATGCCGTTGCCGCAGGCCAGGCCGTCGGCCGAGAGCTGGATGTAGCCGCCACCCTCCAGGTACGCGCCGATGTGCGTCTTGTACGGGGACTTGTCGGCGCTGAAGCGGACGTCGCGGTTGGGGCGGAAGACCTTCCCCTGGCCGAACTCCGGCTCCAGGTCGGCGAGCAGCCGCTCCATCGGGGCCCGCACGGCGTCCTCGTAGCGCGCCTTGTGGGCCTGCCAGAAGGTCTTCGAGTTGTCGGCCTCCAGGTGCTCGTAGAAGTCGAGCGCCTCGGTCGGCCAGCCGGAGAAGGTCACGCCTCCAGTATGTGTCCCGGTGCACAGGGTGCTCCCGTCGCCAGGGCGCCTACCGGTGGGTAGCATGCGGGCATGAGCGCAGAGACCTCCACCACCGCGCCGGACGCCCGTACCGAGCGCCGCGCCAAGCGCATCGCCAAGCACCTCACCGGCTTCGCCCGGCAGCACGGCGGCAGCGCCGACGCGGTCGTCGAGTACGTCGGCGCCGTGGCCACCCGGATCGTCGTGGTCGGCGCGGACGGCGCCTGGGGCGACCAGGTCGCCCCCAGCTACGCCGTCGGCCGCCGGGCCGCCGAGCTGGCCGGGCTGACCCTGCACGAGAACTTCGAGGGCGAGCTGGGCCTCAAGGTGAAGACCGGCCCGTACGAGTGGAAGCGGATGGCCGGCATCCAGCTCGGCGGCTGAGGCCCGCTACCGGACACACGCCGACGGCCCGGCTCCCCCGTCCGAGGGGGAGCCGGGCCGTCGTGCGTTCGCGGACGCGTCAGACCGTGGCGGTCTCGGGGGTCCGTGGGGCCGGGGTGTCGGCGACGGGCGCTTCGGTCTCGCGGGTGCGCAGGGCGAGGGGGATGCGCAGGGCGGCGATCCAGGTCAGCGCGGCGAGGAGCATGTGGAGGCCGACCATCAGCTCGGGGGCGTCCGTGAAGTACTGGACGAAGCCGAGGACGCCCTGGAGCAGCAGGACCGCGAGGAGTTCCTTGACGCGGGCCTTGGCGGGCTGGGGGGCCTTGACGGCGGCGAGGACGAAGACCAGCGCGATGGTCAGGCCGACCGAGACGAACGCGAAGTCGGCGTGGAACTGCGCCAGGCGGTCGTAGTCGATCGGGATGCGCGGGACGATCTTGTTGTCCTTGGGGGTGCCCGGGTGGTGGCCCGCGCCGGTCACCAGGGTGCCGGCCGCGACGAGCAGGCCGATCACAGTGACCAGGACGTACGAGAGCCGGTGGATCGGGCGGGCCACGGACAGCCTCGCCGGGCCGTCGCCCTCCTTGGACCGCTCCCACATCAGCAGCGCGACCCAGACCAGGGCCATCGCGGCGATCATGTGCAGGGCCACGGTGTACGGGTTGAGGCCGGTCAGCACGGTGATGCCGCCGAGCACGGCGTTGCTCATCACCAGCCAGAACTGGGCCCAGCCGAGCTTGGTGAGGCTCCGCCGCCACGGGCTGGGGGTCCCCCCGGCCGAAGGCCGGCGGTGGCAGCGGGCGGCCAGGATCGCCCAGCCGACGGCGGCGCTCAGCACGTAGGTGAGCATCCGGTTGGTGAACTCGACGATGCCGTGGAAGCCCATTTCGGCCGTGGGCGTCAGGCTCTCGTCGGTGCAGCGGGGCCACGTCGTACAGCCGAGGCCGGAGGCGGTGAGGCGGACGGCGCCGCCGGTGACGACGATGACCACGCTCATCACCAGCGCGGCGAACGCGGCGCGCCGGACCATCGCGGCGGAAGGCTGCCAGCGCTCGGCGAGCAGGGAGAAGGGGGTACGCACGGGGTCAATCGTAGGCGGCCTTACAGGTGATCTTGGGGCGGGGCGCGGTGGCGCGCGGGCGGGGCCGGCGTCCGGGGCGGGCCGGGAGGGGAACGGACTTTTCGGGCAAGGCGTTCAATGGTCTTGACCAATCACCCGTTTGGCCGAAAGAGTGCGGATTGGTCCATACCTTTTTTCGGACCCTCCCCCCATCACCTCCCGCACCCAAGCGGAGACCTGCACATGCGCATATCCACTACCGCCGCCGCACTCGCGGTCGGCGGCTCGCTCGCACTGGCCGGGCTCGTCGCGCCGGCCGCCCAGGCCGTCGGTACCGACCAGGAGTGCCGCGGCCTCGGGGTCGCCAACCTCTACGGCGAGTTCATCGAGGGCGACGACACCCACACCCCGGACGCCGAGGGCGCGGTCGCGGTCGGCGGCAACGCCGACTTCACCGGCGGCTTCTCGGTCGGCCAGGAGCTCACCGCCGCCGAGGTCGACGCGCTGCCCGGCAAGAACGCCCTGGTCGTGGCCGGCCGCATCACCGGCCACAACACCCAGGTGATGAAGGGCAACGGCGTCTACGGCTCCAAGGCCGACGGCGCGGTCGTCCAGGCCCACCAGGGTGCCGTCGGGCAGGGCGCCTCGCCGATCGACTTCAAGGCCGAGTTCGCCAAGCTGCGGGCCGCCGCCACCTCGCTGGCCGCCGTCCCGCAGACCGCCGGCGCCACCGTCCAGGCGGAGGGCGCCAGGCTGACGTTCACCGGCGGGGACGCGAAGTACAACAGCTTCACCGTCGACGCCGCGAAGCTCCAGGGCGCCAAGGACGTCTTCCTCAAGGTGCCGGCCGGTTCGGTCACAGTGGTCAACGTGACCGGCGGTTCCTACGACATGGCGGCGGCCGGGACGACCGGCTTCCACCTGTGGGACGCGGGCACCTCGGCGTTCGTCCTGGACGACAAGCTGCAGAGCGCGGCGGGCGGGGCGATCCGGGCCAAGCTGCTCTGGAACTTCCCGACCGCCACCAAGGTGGTCAAGAGCAGCAAGGCCGCCTGGGCCGGCACCGTGCTCGCGCCGAACGCCGCCTTCGACCTGGGCAGCGGCGGCCCGGTCAACGGCTCGGTGATCGCTGCCTCGCTGACCGGCAAGGGCGGCGCGGAGACGCACCACTACCCGTTCACCGGCTGCCTGCCGGGCACCACCGTCCCGACGCCGTCCGGCACGCCGACCGTGCCGCCGGTGGTGCCGAGCGGTTCGCCGTCGGCGACGCCGAGCGGTTCGGCCTCCCCGAGCGGATCGGCGAGCCCGTCGGGCAGCCCGTCCGCCCCGACCAGTGGGAAGCCCAGCGCGAGCGGTTCGGCCAGTCCGTCGGCCGGCGGCTCCGGCTCCGCTCCGGCGGTGCCGGGTTCGGCGAGCCCGTCCGCCGACGCGAACGGCGGCGGCAACCTGGCGCACACCGGGTCCGGCCCGGTGCTGCCGCTGGCGATCGCCGGCGCGGTCGTGCTCGCGGCCGGCGGCGGGATCGTGGTGGCCGCCCGGCGCAAGGCGGCCAAGAAGGCCTGATCAGGCGGCGAATACCCGAATGTTCGTCAGCCGACCGGAGCGGCGCCCCCGGTGATTGAACCTGATCACCGGGGGCGCCGTTCTGTCTTGAAGGTGACGAAGTTCATTCAAGTTTGCCGAATCCGCGTTCTGCGAGGTGGCAGCTGTGATGGGCTGGTCATGCATATCGAAGACTGGACGGACAGACGAAATCCGGTCGTACGGCGGGGTGTGGCGAGATGCGGGAGTGCCGGTAGAGTCCCCCGGACAGTAGTAGCGGGCCACCGCGAACCACTCAACACGCCTGCTGCACAAGACCGTTCGGAGGGGAACAGCGTAATGGCGCGACAGCAGCGGCACAGCGGGATCGGCGCGGCGGCACTGGCAGGCACGGCGGCGGCCGGTTTTCTACTGCCCCTGGCGCTGGCCACCAATGCCTCGGCGCATGTACCGAGTTGGTCGGTGACCTGCGACAAGATCGTGATCGATCTGATCAACTACAGCCCCAAGGCGGACGTGAAGAACACCGTCAGCCTCACCATCGACGGCGAGAAGGTCCTGGACGCCAAGGCCTTCCCCGCGGAGTTCCACGGCACCTTCCCGGTGAAGGACCACACCGCCCCGATCAAGGCGAACCTGGTCGTCGTCACCTCGGAGAACCCCAACGAGAAGGGGTGGAACATCAACGAGACGAAGACGATCGAGCCGTGCCACACCCCGACTCCCACCCCGACCCCCACCAAGACCCCGACGCCCACCCCGACCCCGACTCCCACCCCGACCCCGACCCCGACCCCGACGCCCACCCCCACGCCGACGAAGACGCCCACCCCGGTGCCGACGCCGAGCGTGAGCCCGTCGGCCGCGCCGACCCCGAGCGACACCCCGACCCCGGCGCCCTCCACCAGCGGGCCGGCGCTCGCCCAGACCGGTAGCAACGACGCGACCCCGATGATCGCGGCGGCCGGCGGCGGCGTGCTGCTGGTCGGTGGCGCGCTCGTCCTGCTCGCCCGCAAGCGCCGCGGCGGCAGCGAGAGCTGACCCGCCCCCGCGGACGGCACGACGCCCCGCGGACGACACGAAGCCCCCCGGCCGATCGAGGCCGGGGGGCTTCGCGCTGCGCCCGTGCGGGCGGCGCCGGTTCTGCGTCCGTGCGGGCCGCGCCGGCACGGGGCCGGGCCCGTACGTGGGTCTGTACGCGGGGCCGTACGGGTCACTCCCAGCGGAAGAAGCGGGCCGCCGCCGCGAGGCCGAGCACCGACCAGCCGGCCAGGATCCCGAGGTCCGACCAGGGCACCCCGGCGCCGTTCTGCAGCACCGAGCGCAGGCCGTCCGAGAGCGCCGAGATCGGCAGCAGCTCCAGCACCGACCGTACGGCGTCCGGGAACTTGCCCAGCGGCACGATCACCCCGCCCGCGAGCAGCAGCAGGACGAACACCAGGTTGGCGGCGGCCAGCGTGGCCTCGGCCTTGAGGGTGCCGGCCATCAGCAGGCCGAGCCCGGAGAAGGCCGCGGTGCCGAGGACCAGCAGCGCGGCGACCGTCAGGGGGTTGCCGTGCGGCGACCAGCCGAGCGCCAGCGCGATCACCGACAGCAGCGCGACCTGGAGCACCTCCGTCACCAGGACGCAGCCGGTCTTGGCGGTCAGCAGCGTCCAGCGGGGGAGCGGGCTGGCGCCGAGCCGCTTCAGCACGCCGTAGCGGCGCTCGAAGCCGGTGGCGATGGCCTGCCCGGTGAAGGCGGTGGACATCACGGCCAGCGCGAGCAGCCCGGGGGCGAGGAAGTCGACCCGCTTTCCGGGGCCCTCGACCGCGACGACGTCCACGGCGGAGAACAGCACCAGCAGCACGGTCGGGATGACCACGGTGAGCAGCAGCTGCTCACCGTTGCGCAGCAGCATCCGGGTCTCGAACGCGGTCTGCGCGAGCAGCATCCGGCCGACCGGTGCGGCGCCCGGCGCGGGGGAGTAGTCCGTGGCACTCACGAGCGGAGCTCCCGTCCGGTCAGGTCGAGGAAGACGTCTTCGAGGCTGCGCCGCTGCACGGCCAGCCGTTCGGGCAGGACGCCGGCGGACGCGCACCAGCCGGTGACGGCGGCCAGCAGCCTGCCGGGGTCGAGCGGCGCCTCGACGCGGTAGCTGCCGGGGGCGGTCTCGACGGCGGTGGCGCCCTCGGGCAGCTCCTCGACCAGCGGGGCGAGGTCGAGCCCGGGTGGGCCGTCGAAGCGCAGCGCGTCCTCGGCGCCGCCCCGGCACAGCTCCTCGGTGGTGCCCTCGGCGATCACCGTGCCGCGGTCGACGACGGCGACGCGGTCGGCGAGCTGCTCGGCCTCGTCCATGTGGTGGGTGGTGACGACCACGGTGACGCCGTCCCGGCGCAGGTCGCGGACCAGGTCCCAGGTGGCGCGGCGGGCCTGCGGGTCGAGTCCGGCGGTGGGCTCGTCCAGGAAGACCAGTTCGGGGCGGCCGACCACGGCCATGGCCAGGGCGAGCCGCTGCTGCTGGCCGCCGGAGAGCCGGCGGTAGGCCGTCCGGCCGCAGGAGCCGAGGCCGAGGCGTTCGACGAGGGTGTCCACGTCCAGCGGGCGGGCGTGCAGCTTGGCGGTGTGCCGCAGCATCTCCACGGCGCGCGCGCCCGGGTAGATGCCGCCGGACTGGAGCATGACGCCGATCCGGGGGCGCAGGGCGGCGCTCTGGGTGACCGGGTCGAGGCCGAGGACGCGGACGGTGCCGGCGTCGGGGCGGCGGTAGCCCTCGCAGGTCTCGATGGTGGTGGTCTTGCCGGCGCCGTTGGGGCCGAGGACGGCGGTGATCGCGCCGGTCGCGATGGTGAGGTCGAGGCCGTCCACCGCGGGCTTGTCACCGTAGCGTTTGACCAGCCCGGCGATCTGGACCGCGGGTTCGGAGTGCATACCGGCGAGTGTAAGAGGGGCTGACGCCGGGGCCGGACGGCGGCCTCGATGATCATCAACGCAGGTCAGGTAAGGCTTACCTGCGTGATCGATGCCACCGGTGAGGCCTGGATCACGGCTTGTCTCCTTGGAAGTAATTACGCAACACTGGTGTTGTGAAAAACATGCGCGAGCACGCCCAGCAGCAGGAGGCCGAGTCGGCCCCCCGCTGCGACGTGCCCGTGACGGCGGCCGAGGTGCTGCTGGACGGCCACCGTGCCACCCGGGACCGGGTCGCCCGGTCGATCCTGGACCACGGCCCCTCCTCCGCCGCCGACCTGGCGAGCCGGCTCGGCCTCACCGCCGCCGCCGTCCGCCGCCACCTGGACGGGCTCGCCGCCACCGGTCTGGTCGAGTCCCGCGAGCAGCGGGTCTACGGCAGCCGCGGCCGGGGCCGTCCGGCCAAGGTCTTCGCCCTCACCGACGCCGGCCGGGACGCCTTCTACCAGGCGTACGACCAGCTGGCCGCCGACGCCCTGCGCTGGATCTCGGACTCGGTGGGCGGCGGAAAGGCGGGCGAGGAGGCGGTCGCCGCCTTCGCGCGCGCCCGCTTCGGCAAGCAGGGCGAGAAGTACCTGGACGCCCTGCGCCTGGCCGGGGCGGGGGACCGCACCGAGGCGCTCGCCGAGGCGCTCAGCGCGGACGGGTACGCTGCCACGGTGCGGCGTGTCCCGTCGGCCGCGGCCAAGGCCCCGGCGGGTGCCCAGCTCTGCCAGCACCACTGCCCGGTCGCGCACATCGCCGAGCAGTTCCCGCAGCTCTGCGAGGCGGAGACCGAGGTCTTCTCCCGGCTCCTTGGCACCCATGTGCAACGGCTGGCCACCATCGCCCACGGCGACGGGGTCTGCACCACCTATGTGCCGGCACCCGGTGCCGCATCGTCGTCTGCCGCGCGGACCCCGCGCCAGGGCACCGGTGCAGCGCCGACTGCCGGTACGTCCACCGAAGATTCAGCGTCCGCGCGTTAGGAAGCTCGCATGACTGACACCGTTTCGCACCCGGAGCTCGAAGGCCTGGGCACCTACGAGTACGGCTGGGCGGACTCGGACGCCGCCGGCGCCGCCGCCAAGCGCGGGCTCAGCGAGGACGTCGTCCGCGACATCTCGGCGAAGAAGAGCGAGTCCGAGTGGATGCTGGACCTCCGGCTCAAGGGCCTGAAGCTGTTCGGCAAGAAGCCCATGCCGACCTGGGGCTCCGACCTCTCCGGCATCGACTTCGACAACATCAAGTACTTCGTCCGCTCCACCGAGAAGCAGGCCGAGTCCTGGGAGGACCTGCCCGCCGACATCAAGGCGACGTACGACAAGCTGGGCATCCCGGAGGCGGAGAAGCAGCGCCTGGTCGCCGGTGTCGCCGCGCAGTACGAGTCCGAGGTCGTCTACCACCAGATCCGTGAGGACCTGGAGGAGCAGGGCGTCATCTTCCTGGACACGGACACCGCGCTCAAGGAGCACCCGGAGATCTTCAAGGAGTACTTCGGCACCGTCATCCCGGTCGGCGACAACAAGTTCGCCGCGCTGAACACGGCGGTGTGGTCCGGCGGCTCGTTCATCTACGTGCCCAAGGGCGTCCACGTCGACATCCCGCTCCAGGCCTACTTCCGGATCAACACCGAGAACATGGGCCAGTTCGAGCGGACGCTGATCATCGTCGACGAGGACGCGTACGTCCACTACGTCGAGGGCTGCACCGCGCCGATCTACTCCTCCGACTCGCTGCACTCCGCGGTCGTGGAGATCATCGTCAAGAAGGGCGGCCGCTGCCGCTACACGACCATCCAGAACTGGTCGAACAACGTCTACAACCTGGTCACCAAGCGCGCCGTGGCGTACGAGGGCGCGACCATGGAGTGGGTCGACGGCAACATCGGCTCCAAGGTCACCATGAAGTACCCGGCCGTCTACCTGATGGGCGAGCACGCCAAGGGCGAGACCCTGTCGATCGCCTTCGCGGGCGAGGGCCAGCACCAGGACGCCGGCGCCAAGATGGTGCACATGGCGCCGAACACCTCCTCCAACATCGTCTCCAAGTCGGTGGCGCGCGGCGGCGGCCGGACCTCCTACCGCGGTCTGATCGAGATCGGCGAGGGCTCCAAGGGCGCCAAGTCCAACGTGCTGTGCGACGCGCTGCTGGTCGACACCATCTCCCGCTCGGACACCTACCCGTACGTGGACGTCCGCGAGGACGACGTGTCCATGGGCCACGAGGCGACGGTCTCCAAGGTCAGCGAGGACCAGCTGTTCTACCTGATGAGCCGGGGCATGACCGAGTTCGAGGCCATGGCGATGATCGTCCGCGGCTTCGTCGAGCCGATCGCGCGCGAGCTGCCGATGGAGTACGCGCTGGAGCTCAACCGGCTGATCGAGCTGCAGATGGAGGGCTCGGTCGGCTGACGCCCAGCCGCCACCGCCGTCCACCGAATTCCGAGGAAGAGAGCACCACGAACAGCCATGGCTGAGCAGAACACCACCGGCTCCACCACCGCCGGGTCGATCGAGGTCGGCACCGCCGGTGCGGGCGCGCAGCTCGCCGGCCCGGGCACCGGCCGGACCACGGTCCAGCAGCCGATCGACGCGCGCGTCGCGGTCAAGCCGTCCTTCGACGTGAACGACTTCCCGGTGCCGACCGGCCGCGAGGAGGACTGGCGGTTCACCCCGCTGCACCGCCTCGGCGGGCTGCACGACGGGACGGCCGCCTCGAACGCTGAGCGTGTCGGCGCGGGCACCGACAAGGTCGAGTTCACGCTGCCGGACGGCGTCACCGCCGAGACCGTCGGCCGCGACGACGCCCGCCTGGGCAAGGCCGGCACCCCGGTCGACCGGGTCGCCGCGCAGGCCTTCAGCTCCTTCGAGCAGGCCCTGGTGGTCACCGTCCCGCAGGACGCGGTGCTGACCGAGCCGGTCAGGATCGACGTGCGCGGCGAGGGCGGCGTCCGCTTCGCCCACGTGGTGATCGACGTCAAGCCGTTCGCCGAGGCCGTCGTGGTGCTCAACCACGCGGGCACCGGCACCCGGGCCGCCAACGTCGAGCTGCTGATCGGCGACGGCGCCAAGCTCACCTTCGTCTCCGTCCAGGACTGGGAGCGCGACGCGATCCACGCCGCCCAGCACAACGCGCTGGTCGGCCGGGACGCCTCGTACAAGTCCGTGGTGGTGACCTTCGGCGGCGACCTGGTCCGCCTGCACCCCCGGGTCACCTACGCGGGCCCCGGCGGCGAGGCCGAGCTGTTCGGCCTCTACTTCGCCGACGCCGGCCAGCACCTGGAGCACCGCCTGGTCATCGACCACGACACGCCGCACTGCCGGTCGAACGTGGCCTACAAGGGCGCGCTGCAGGGCCAGGACGCGCACGCCGTCTGGGTCGGCGACGTGCTGATCCGCGCCGCCGCGCTCGGCACCGACACCTACGAGCTCAACCGCAACCTGGTGCTCACCGACGGCGCCCGGGTCGACTCCATCCCGAACCTGGAGATCGAGACCGGCGAGATCGTCGGCGCCGGCCACGCCTCGGCGACCGGCCGCTTCGACGACGAGCAGCTGTTCTACCTCCAGGCCCGCGGCATCCCGGCAGACGAGGCCCGCCGCCTGGTGGTGCGCGGCTTCTTCGCCGAACTGCTCCAGCAGATCGGCGTGGCCGAGGTCCAGGACCAGCTCATGGAGAAGATCGACGCCGAGCTGGAAGCGGCGGTCTGAACGCGATGACCTTCCTCCGTGCCTGCGCGCTCAGCGACCTCCAGGAGGACGTCCCCAAGCGCGTGGACCTCAACGGCGTGCCGGTCTCCGTCGTCCGCACCGACGAGGGGGTGTTCGCGATCAACGACATGTGCTCGCACGCGAACGTCGCACTCTCCGAGGGCGAGGTCGAGGACTGCATGATCGAGTGCTGGCTGCACGGCTCCAGCTTCGACCTGCGCACCGGCAAGCCCTCCGGCCTGCCCGCCACCAAGCCGGTCGCTGTCTACCCCGTAAAGATCGAAGGGGACGATGTGCTCGTCTCCGTCAACCAGGAGTCCTGAGTACCCATGGCAACCCTTGAAATCCGCGACCTGCACGTCTCCGTCGACGCCGAGAGCGGCCCGCGCGAGATCCTGAAGGGCGTCGACCTGACCGTGAAGCAGGGCGAGACCCACGCCATCATGGGTCCGAACGGCTCCGGCAAGTCCACCCTGGCCTACTCGCTGGCCGGCCACCCCAAGTACACCGTCACCGGCGGCTCGGTGCTGCTGGACGGCGAGGACGTCCTGGAGATGTCCGTCGACGAGCGCGCCAAGGCCGGCGTCTTCCTGGCCATGCAGTACCCGGTCGAGGTCCCCGGCGTCTCGGTCAGCAACTTCCTGCGCACCGCCGCCACCGCCGTCCGCGGCGAGGCCCCCAAGCTGCGGCTGTGGGTGAAGGAGGTCAAGGAGGCGATGGCCGCCCTCCAGATGGACCCGGCCTTCGCCGAGCGCAACGTCAACGAGGGCTTCTCCGGCGGCGAGAAGAAGCGCCACGAGATCCTCCAGCTGGAGCTGCTCAAGCCCAAGATCGCGATCCTCGACGAGACCGACTCCGGCCTGGACGTCGACGCGCTGCGGATCGTCTCCGAGGGCATCAACCGGGTCCGCTCGACCGGCGAGGTCGGCACCCTGCTGGTGACCCACTACACCCGCATCCTGCGGTACATCAAGCCCGACTACGTCCACGTCTTCGCGGGCGGCCGCATCGTCGAGTCCGGCGGCGCCGAGCTGGCCGACAAGCTGGAGAACGAGGGCTACGAGGCGTACGTGAAGGGGGGCGCGTCCGCGTGACGCATGCGTTCACGGGTCTGCTCGACACCGACGCGATCCGCAAGGACTTCCCGGTCCTGCAGCGGCTGCTGCACGACGACAAGCCGCTGGTCTACCTGGACAACGCGGCGACCTCGCAGAAGCCGCGCCAGGTGCTGGAGGCGCTGACCGCCTACTACGAGCGGCACAACGCCAACGTCCACCGCGGCGTGCACGTGCTCGCCGAAGAGGCCACCGCGCTGTACGAGGGCGCCCGGGACAAGGTCGCGGCGTTCGTCAACGCGCCGAGCCGCAACGAGGTCATCTTCACCAAGAACGCCTCGGAGTCGCTCAACCTGGTCGCCAACATGCTGGCCTGGGCCGAGGAGCCCTACCGGGTCGACGCCGACTCCGAGATCGTCATCACGGAGATGGAGCACCACTCCAACATCGTCCCGTGGCAGCTGCTCTCGCAGCGCAGCGGCGCGAAGCTGAAGTGGTTCGGGCTGACCGACGAGGGCCGGCTCGACCTGTCCAACATCGACGAGCTGATCACCGAGAAGACCAAGGTCGTCTCCTTCACCCTCGTCTCCAACCTGCTCGGCACCGTCAACCCGGTCGAGACGATCGTCCGCCGGGCCCAGGCGGTCGGCGCGCTGGTCGTCATCGACGCCTCGCAGGCCGCCCCGCACATGGTGCTCGACGTGCAGGCGCTGGAGGCCGACTTCGTCGCCTTCACCGGCCACAAGATGCTGGCCCCGACCGGCATCGGCGTGCTCTGGGGCCGCCAGGAGCTGCTGGAGGACCTCCCGCCGTTCCTCGGCGGCGGCGAGATGATCGAGACCGTCACCATGGGCTCGTCCACCTACGCCCCGGCGCCGCACAAGTTCGAGGCCGGCACCCCGCCGATCGCCCAGGCGGTCGGACTCGGCGCGGCCATCGACTACCTCCAGGGCATCGGCATGGAGCGGATCGCGGCGCACGAGCACGCGATCACCGAGTACGCCGTCGAGCGGCTGCTGGAGGTCCCCGACCTGCGGATCATCGGCCCGCGCACGGCCGTGGACCGCGGCGCGGCGATCTCCTTCACGCTCGGCGACATCCACCCGCACGACGTGGGCCAGGTGCTGGACGAGCAGGGCATCGCCGTTCGCGTCGGCCACCACTGCGCGCGGCCGGTCTGCCTCCGGTACGGAATTCCGGCGACCACGCGGGCGTCGTTCTACCTGTACTCGACGCCGGGCGAGGTCGACGCGCTGATCGACGGCCTGCACCACGTCCGGAACTTCTTCGGCTGAGGGACGGGGCAGGACGATCATGAAGCTCGACTCGATGTACCAGGACATCATCCTGGACCACTACCGCAACCCCCACGGCAAGGGGCTGCGGGACGGCGACGCCGAAGTGCACCACGTCAACCCGACGTGCGGCGACGAGATCACCCTGCGGGTGAAGCTCGACGGCTCGACGGTGGCCGACGTCTCGTACGAGTCCCAGGGCTGCTCGATCAGCCAGGCGAGCGCCTCGGTGCTCAACGACCTGGTGGTCGGCAAGTCCGTGGGCGAGGCGCAGGCGGTCCAGGAGGCCTTCCTGGAGCTGATGCAGAGCAAGGGCCAGGGCGAGGGCGACGAGGAGGTGCTGGAGGACGCGGTCGCGTTCGCCGGCGTCTCCAAGTACCCGGCCCGGGTCAAGTGCGCCCTGCTCAGCTGGATGGCCTGGAAGGACGCCACCGCCCAGGCCCTCGCCCAGCACCCCGCCGTGAACGACTGACCCGCAGAGGAGGACAGACCATGAGTGACGAGACCCCCTCCGCTGCGGAGGACCAGCCCAACGGCGTCGTCATCGTCGGCACCACCGCCGGCACCGTGTCCGTGGAGGACCTGACCGAGGCCCTGATGGACGTCGTCGACCCCGAACTGGGCATCGACGTCGTCAACCTGGGCCTGATCTACGGCATCCACATCGACGAGTCCGACGTGGCCACCATCGACATGACGCTCACCTCGGCGGCCTGCCCGCTGACCGACGTCATCGAGGACCAGGCCAAGACCGCGACCGACGGCTTGGTGCAGGACCTGCGCATCAACTGGGTCTGGATGCCGCCGTGGGGCCCCGACAAGATCACCGACGACGGCCGCGACCAGCTCCGCGCCCTCGGCTTCAACGTCTGAGGTCGCTCGTCGATCGTCAACCCGCTGCCGCGCAAACCTCTCCTTCGGGGGAAAGGTTTGTGCGGCAGTGGTGTTTCCGCGCCCCACTTCGCCCGTCGCCAGGGTGAACACCCGCGCGTGATCTGCTTCGTGGAGCAGGTTCACCGCCATTCCCCGCCATCCACCCCCCACCCGCCGGGCGGCGGGTGCCCGCCCCCGCACTCGCCGCGCGGCGCTGATGGAGCACGGCGACGTACCTGCCGGAAGCCAGTGAGGGCCCGGAGGCCGCCCCGGCTGCCGGGGCGGCCTCCGGAACAGGTCGAAATGGTGGGTTTCGCCTCCGCCCGCTGGATGTGATCCAGCGGGCGGAGTGCTGCCATGTGAGAGGTGCGGGCGCGGGGCGTGCCGGCGCGCCAGGCGCTGATACGGGCGATGCTCATAGCGGCACCGGCGCGACCACCGGCTCCATGGATGGTCACCTATGCAGCCGGTGGTCAGGCAACGAGCGCAATGTCCAGGTATGCCTGCACCGGCTCGAAGAGCCCATACGGCACGTACTCGGGGATCTCGGCGAGAGTCACCCACGCGAGCTGGTCCAGTTCGTCCGTGTCGACCACCTCGGCGGTACCACCGACGACCTCGCAGGCCGTGTACGACATCAGCCGACCGGTCTTCGGATGCACCCGCTCGCCCAGGAGCTTGACGGCGGCCACACCCAATCCGGTCTCCTCCGCCGTCTCACGGACAGCCGCCTCCTCGGGCGACTCGCCGGCCTCGATCTCACCGGCCGGGAACTGCCAGGAGAGCTGGCCCTCGCTCACCCGCCGCCTCACCATCAGAACGCGGCCCTCCCGGACCACGATCGCGGCGGCAATACCCGGGCGCTCCTCCGCAGTCTGCTGTGTCACGTCTGCTCCTCCTCCAGGGCGGCCAGGACGGGTGGGAAGATCGTATCGACGTTGATGAAGCGGGTCACCGAGTTTCGAGGAACCCACATCACGTCGACGTTCTCGACGGTGTCGCTGTTGGTTGCCTCACCGGCCAGGTACTCGCACAGGAAGTACTCGCACAGCACGCCCGTCACGGGGTGGACACGGCTGCCGAGGCTCCCGCGGACAGCACAGTGGACCCCGGTTTCGTCCAGCGTCTCCCGGACGGTCGCGGTTTCCGGCTTCGCGCCGGGCTTGATCACCCCAGCCGGGAACTGCCAGGAGATCCCGGACGCGTCGTCGTCACGTCGGCAGACCAGCAGTACGTCGCTCTGCCGGAGGACGACCGAGATGGCCACCCGCAGGGCCTGCGCAGCCGGCGTGCCGGACACGGAGGCTCCGCCGCCGTGTTCTCTCGCTGCCAGAAGGGCGAAGCGCTGACGTGCGGCGTCGGAAGCTCTCTCGTGCGCGGAGTCGAGGAGCTGCTGCATCTCGGTTCTCGGTACGACGGAGGGGTCAGCGTGCCACGCGGCGACCGTTCTCACCGCGATCCCGAGCTGATTGGCGAAAGCCTCGTTGGTGAGGCGGAGGGCGGACTGGAGCAGGCAGGCGTAACGACCGCTCCAGACCTCGATGACGTCCAACGCCGTTCCCTCTCGGTCGTGGTCGCTGCAGTGCAGGAGGCGTGCGCCGAAGATGCACATCGACTGCACTGGCGCTTCATCGCTGCGCGGCGTGGATACCGGAAGACTTGCGGTCGGCACCTCAAGGCCAGGCTCATCTAGGCAACTTGAGCCCCGGGAAGCCCCCCGGGATTAACAGGACATACACGCCGATCCCTCGGAGATTCTAGGTGAGCACCCGAAGGAGGAAAGCGAGTTGGGCGACTACGCCAGCGAGGTCGGCGTGTCGACAGGGCGACGGATCGAACGCTACTGAACCGCACAGGGTTCACCCGTTCGGGGTGTAGGTCGGAGAGCCGAAAGTGGTTCGCTGGCGCCGGTAACCTCAGTTCATGACGAGCTGACCGTTCGTCATGTCTGAATGCCAGCAAGCTGAAAGGGAACTGATGGTCGAGGACCAGGTCCACACGGTCGAGCACACGCTCGTCCTGCTCAAGCCCGACGCGCTGGTGCGCAGCCTCGGAGGCCGGATCATCTCGCGCTTCGAGGATGCCGCGCTGAAGATCGTCGGCGTCAAGATGAAGTGGATGGACGAGGAGTTCACCCGCAAGCATTACTTCGACCTCGAAGAGCGGCTTGGGGCAGAGGTCTACAACCTCACGGCGACCTTCATGCAGCAGGGGCCGGTCATCGCCCTGGTACTGGAGGGCTACGACGCCATCGCCACCGTTCGGAAAATCGTGGGCAGCACCTACCCGAACCAGGCTCCGGCCGGCACGATCCGCGGCGATCTCTCGCACATGAGCTCCGCGGGCAGCGTGGCGGTCGGCAAGGCCGTGGCCAACCTGGTCCATGCCTCCGGGAACAAGGAGGAGGCCGCGCAGGAGGTCGAGCTGTGGTTCGACAAGGACGAGCTGCACGAGTACCGCACGCTGGCCGAGATCTTCACCAACTAGGCCAATCGCGGCGTCACTGCTGAGACGCCGCTGCGTTGATCACCACCTGGGTACCACCGTCCGATCTGAGAGGGCACCATGACCAACCAGACCCGCCTGGCCTCCGCCGAGGAGCTGGAGTCGATCTTCCAGCGCGAGCTGGCGACCGACCGCTGGGCGGCCACCGAGACCGCCTACGCGCTGGCGGTCCGCCTCCGCGACGCCGGGGACTGGCCCAAGTCCCGCGAGTGGGTCCAGCAGTGCCTCCAGCTCCTGGAGGGCTTCCCGAGCGAGACCGAGGACCAGGTGGCGACCACCCGAGTGGCGGTCGGCGGCGTCCCGCTGCCGAACTACCTGCACGCCGGCGTGATCCGCGAGCGCTTCGGCGACCTGGGCTGATCCATCTCGGGTGGTGCGGCCGGTGAAGTGACGGCCCGCCGCACCACTCGGCTCCACCACCAACTCCATACCGCCCATCCGGACCAGCCAGGGGCCACCCCGCCCTGGTTCGGCTGGATCCGCCATGCCTGAAACAAGGAGACACGACCGTGGCTGTCGAGATCGAGATGCGCGCCCGCTTCGACAAGGAGACCCACGCCCAGCTCATGGACCGCCTGCGGAGGGACGGCGAGGACCTGGGCGACGACGCCAAGCACATCTACTTCTACGTGCTGCCTGAGCAGCTGCTGAAGGTCACGGACAACACGGCTGCCGGCACCGCCAAGATCACCCTCAAGGGCAGCAAGATCGGCCAGGGGGCCGCCTTCCACGAGACCGAATTCGCGATCGCCCGAGAGGACGTCCCGGCGGCCGTGAAGGTGTTCAACGCGCTCGGCTTCGAGTCCGCGATGCACGAGGCGTTCAACTTCCGCCACAACTTCCGCTTCCAGGGCGTGGAGATTGCCCTCAAGTGGAGCGAGGCATGGGGCTACCACGCCGAGTTCGAGGTGCTGCTCGACGACGGTGCCTCGGACGCCGCCCGCGACAAGGCGTCCGCCCAGATCGTCGACGTCGCCGCCGAGCTCGGCGTGACGCTGATGAGCGAGCAGGAGCTGGCCGACTTCGCCGCCGCCTTCGAGGCCGCCGAGCAGGAGCGCAAGGCCCGCGAGGCACAGGCCGCGCCGATCCGGTAGGAGCACGTCACCGCGGTGGACCACCAGAAGGGGGTGGGCACAGATGAGCACGACCCCGACGACCACGAGTCTGGTCGACCTGGCTGCCCGAAGGCAGCTGCCGCACCACCAGTACATGGAACCGGCAACCGTTGAGTGGATCAAGGCCAACCGGCCCGACCTCGGCGCGGCCTGGCCGCCGCCCCTGCGGCCGGCCTCGAAGCACCTCCTGAGCCGGTCCGCTCTTCCGGCAACGTGGCTGGCGGAGCCTCGCCTCCACGACTCGCTCCACGGTCTCAGGCACAGCATGCGAACCGCCGCACTGGCCGCTCTGCTCGCTGAGATCCACGAGCTGGACGACACCGAGACCGCCACGGTCGTCCTGGCAGCGGCCGTCCACGACTGCCAGCGCCTACACGACCAGGACGACCGTGGCCACGGTGGTCGTGCCGCCGTCTGGCTGGCCGCCAACGCCGACACCGTCTGGACCCACTTCGGCTTGGTGGCGACACCCTGGCGGATCATCCAGGCAGCAACCGCCGTCCGCCTGCACGACGTGCCGTACGGCGCCTTCTGCTTGGACGACCAGGCCGACTACCACCGCGCCGGGCTCATCTGCGACTTGGTCAAGGCGGCAGACGCGCTCGACCGTTACCGCCTGCCGAAGCTCAGCTGGTGGCCCGACGCGCGACACGTTCGTGAGCCGGCCTTCGACCAGCTCCGCGCCGTGGCCTTCGACCTCGTTGCCGTCTCCGAGACCGCGCACCTCGCCGGAGCCAGCAGCGCCGAAGCCGTCCTGTACGCGCTCGCCGAGAAGGGGCTGGTGTAGCCGTGAGCCTCCGCGACGCCTACGACCTGTGGGCCGACGCACACGCCTTCTTCGACTCCGCGCTGCTGCCCGACGCCGGGCAGGCCGACCCGCTGGCAGCCCAGACGGCCGCCTGGCACAAGCGCCTGACCGACGAGACGCCGAACGGCAGCCTGCTCCGAAAGAACGCGCTCTTCGACAGCCTGAGCAGCGACGGCAAGCTGCACCTGCTCCACGTCACCCACGCCCTGGAAGAGATCAGCGAGGAGGGGGTGCTCTACCCCTCCGGCGGATGCCTCGTCGGCAGCATCTACTGCGCGCCGCTCACAGCGACCGAGCACGGCTTCCGCATGCACAACCTGGCCGCCTACGTCCTCACCAAGGAGGCCCCCGCCTCCCTTGCCAGGGTCGGCCTGGGCGGACGCGCACCCACGCCGCTGATCTTCGAGATCACCGCGCCGCCCCAGGCCTACCGCGGATTGGCGGGCGTGGACTACCTGCGGCTGGGCTCGATCCACCTGCAGATCTACACCGACCTGGAGTACCTGCTCAGCAAGACCGAGCGGCACCACCTGCGCGAGACCGTCGTCGGCCGGATCAAGAACTCGGCCGCGTTCCTGGCCCTGGCCGCCGGCATCGTCTACCAGGGCTTGACCGTGGCCACGGAGGGCTTCCTGCAGCTGCTGGATGCGGCCATCCCCCGGCTGCCGATCCTCGGCTACCTCTACTTCGAGGCCCTCGCCGAATACCTGATGCTCCACTCCACCTCTGCACGGACCCGGCAGCTCGCCGACCTCGGAGAGTTCAACAACTGGCTCTACAAGGAGATGCTGTTCGCCTCCTTCCCGGACATGGCCGGCAAGTTCAACCTCGCCACGTTCCGTCCCCGCCCGCAGCAGCTGGCGGCACTTCTGCAGCGGGTGGACCCGACCATCGACGCTGACCACGCCCGCGCGTACATGGTCGAGCGGATCAGCTACCTCGTGGCGGCCCGGCTCTTCACCAGCGGGCAGGTGCCCGAAGCCTGGCACCGAACGCGCTGGGAATTCGACAGCCTCGCCACCCAACTCGGCCCGCTGCTGGGCCACCTCATCCACCGCGAACTCCGCAGCTACGGCCGCTACCCCGACTTCTACTTCTACTTCGACCAGCACAAGGCCCTACAAGCCTGGAACTACTGGAACCACATGGACATCGTCGTGCCGTTCAACGGCACGATGCCCAAGGGCGAGATCGGCATCAACCCGGCCTACCCGAACCTGGACTACCGCGTCTGGCGTGCCGAGCCGGGCGACGCCGGGCACCTCCACCCGACCGAGCAGTTGGCTCTGAGCATCGCGCCGCGCCTGGTCGACATCAAGTACACGCTCATGCGCAACAGCAGCCGCTGACCGCTGCCCCACGCCCCTCGATGACGATCGCAGAGGAGACGCATGCCCACCCACGGCCCCGCCACCCCGTCCACCGCTGCCTGGCCGGTACCCACCCAGCCCGCCGAGACGCTCTTCACCGAGATCTACCGCACCAACCACTGGGGATCCCCCGAGTCGGTCTCTGGTCCCGGCTCCGAGATCCGTCAGACCGAGGCCGTCCGAGCCGCCCTCGCCTCGGTTCTCGCGCGCTACCCGATCCGCACCGTCACGGACGCCGGATGCGGTGACGTCAACTGGATCCGCCAGGTCGACGGGTTCGACCAACTGGACGGCTACGTCGGCCTCGACGTCGTCCCCGACCTCGTCCGGCTCAACCAGGAACGGCACGGCAGCGAGCGCATCTCCTTCTGGCAGGCCGACCTGAGCAGGGACGACATCCCTACTGCGGACCTCGTCATCGCACGGGACTGCCTCGTCCACCTCACCCACCACGAGGTACTCGCGTTCCTCGACCGCGTCACCGCCAGCCGCTCGACCTACCTGCTCGCCACCACCTACGTCGGCGTGGCCGAGAACCGCGACACCGTGGACACCCACTGGCGCCCGCTCAACCTTCAGGCGGCCCCGTTCCACCTGCCCGAGCCCGTCGAGCACTTCGACACCGACTTCACGGACGGCGGCCAGCACCACCCCGGCAACGGGCTGGGCCTGTGGAAGATCGACCAGCTCAGCTCCCGAACCACCTGACCACCACCCAGGCGCCCCAGGAAGCGAGACCCCGATGACGCTGCACGACCAGCAGATAACCGCCCTCCTCGCCCAACTCGACCAGGCTCTCGACTCACCCGCGACCACGTACGGCCTCGCCCGAACCCTCCGGGCGACCATCAAGGAAGTCGAACTGCACCGCCACCATCGGGCCAGCGTCGCCGCCCTGCCCGACTGCGTCCTCGAGCCTGGCCCCGCCAAGGTCCAGATCGGAGGCGGCGGACACCGCATCGACGGCTTCTTCAACATCGACATCGTCCCGCCGGCCGACCTCCTGTGGGACGTGCGCGAGGGCATCCCGCTCGCCGACGCCAGCGCCGAGACGATCTTCTCCGAGCACTTCCTGGAACACATCGACTACCCGCGGTCCGCCAAGTACTACGCCCGCGAGGCCCACCGCGTCCTCACGCCCGGCGGCCAGCTCATCACCGGCGTCCCCGACGCCGCCTTCGTCCTGAGCCAGTACCCGGCACCGCCGGACCGGGCCGCCGAGATGATCGACCGGTGGTACGCCAAGCGGCAGTGCCGAGGCGACATGAACACCTACCTCGACCTCATCAACTACGTCTTCCGCGACCAGGACGACGACCCGACCTACAACCCCCACTACTGGGCGTACGACCACGAGAAGCTCGCCCAGCTCTTCACCGAGGCGGGCTTCCGCACCGTCGAGCCGTGGACCTTCGACCCCACGATGGCCAACCCGAAGCGCCAGTGGGCCAGCGTCTACGTGGTCGCCACGAAGTAGCCGCGTAGCCCGCGAGCGATCCGCACGGGAGCGCACAGGACCTCTGACCGTGGTGGCCGGCGCCCCGGCCACCACGGGATGGCAGGACCACCTGATCAATGTCGGCCTCCGCGAGCGGTAGCACCGGAGGGTGATGATGCTGACCGCGGCCGGGTACTACCGGGTCGAGAAGATCCGCATGCCGACTGCACGATCGTCACCGAAACCCACGTCTACGACGCCCCGCGCTCCGCGATGACCGGCAGCGGGCCTGCGTAGATCGCAGCCTGAGGCACGCTCTCCCACCAGCCTGAAGGGGACCGGTGGGACAGGGCCCTCTCGCTTCCGACAGGTCCTTCGCCCTCCTCCGTCAGCGCCGCGCGCCGCCGGGCCGGGCGGCGCGCGGCGCGGGCCGGGGGGGGCCCCCGACCGCAGGGGGGGGGGGGGTGGGTGGGGGGGGCCGGCGGGGT